>DASWNX010000029.1:300000-375514 GCA_036399055.1 Jatrophihabitans sp. | reverse complement strand
CCCGCCGCTCGGGTGTTGGCCAATCACGACGGTTCTCACCGACCAGTGGCTGTCGTCGGACGCGACCCCCGCGTCTCCAGCGAGATGCTGGAAGCTGCCGTGGTCGCCGGTCTGACTTCGGCCGGCGCCGATGTGCGGCTGGTCGGAGTGCTGCCCACCCCGGCGGTGGCCTACCTGACGCAGCTGTATGCCGCTGACCTCGGAGTGGTGCTGTCAGCCAGCCACAACCCGATGCCCGACAACGGCGTCAAGCTGTTCGCCCGAGGCGGGCAGAAGCTTCCCGACGACCTCGAGGCCGAGATCGAGGCCGAGATCGAGGCCGGCTGGCGCAAGCCCCGCCCGACCGGATCGGCGATCGGCCGGGTCACGGCGTCCGAGCACGGGGCAGCGCAGTACGTCGCGCATCTGCTGGCCGCGGCGCCGGCCTCGCTGGCCGGCATCAAGGTGGTCGTGGACTGCGCCCACGGGGCGGCGTCCTCGGTGGCCGGCGACCTGTTACGCCGGGCCGGCGCCGAGGTGATCGTGGTGGCCGGCGAGCCGGACGGGGAGAACATCAACGACGGCGTCGGCTCCACCCACATCGACTCGCTGGCCGCGATCGTGCTGCAGCACCAGGCTGACCTCGGCATCGCCCTCGACGGTGACGCCGACCGCTGCCTGGCAGTCGACGCGGCCGGCGCCGTGGTCGACGGCGATCAGATCCTGGCGATCTGCGCTCGCTCGTTGAAGGACCAGCAGTTGCTGGCCCAGGACACCGTGGTGGCCACCGTGATGAGCAATCTCGGCTTTCACCACGCGATGCGCGAGGCCGGCATCAAGGTGCTGACCACCGCGGTGGGCGACCGCTACGTCCTGGAGAGCCTGCTGAGCAACGGCCTGAGCCTGGGCGGCGAGCAGTCCGGCCACGTGATCTTCACCGACGCCGCGACCACCGGCGACGGCCTGCTCACCGCGCTGCGGCTGATGTCGTGCATGGCCGCCAGCCGGCAGCCGCTGAGCGAGCTGGCCGCGATCGTGCAGCGGCTGCCGCAGGTGATGATCAACGTCCGGGTCGCCGACCGCGAGACGGTCGCGGCCTCACCCGATGTCCGGGCGGCGGTGTCGGCCGCCGAAGCCGAGCTCGGCGAGGACGGTCGGATCCTGCTGCGGCCCTCGGGCACCGAGCAGCTGGTCCGGGTCATGGTCGAAGCCGCCAGCCAGGAGCGCGCCGAGCAGATCGCGCGCCGGGTGTCCGAGGTCGTCGGCGCCGTCTAGCTGTTAGCCGCGCCACCTCCTCGGCGATCTGGAACCGAGCCCGCGGGCGCGGGCGTTGGACCCAGAGATGACTGACTCGACCACCAAGCCAGATAACCAGTCCAAACCAGACACCAAGCCCGAGCAGCTGTCGCTGTCGCTCACCCAGGTGCTGGCCAGCGTGCTCGCCGCGGTGAGCGCCTCGATGGCCGCCTCGGTGTTCGGGGTGGCCGGCACCGTGATCGGCGCGGCCCTGGGCAGCGCGATCACCGTGGTGGGCAGCGCTGTCTATGCCCGGTCCCTCAAGCGCTCTCGTGACGCCGTCCGGCTGACTCTCGGGGTGGCGGCGGCCAGGCGCCAGGGCGTCCGCGGGCCGGAGCCGGCGACTCCCCCAGGGGACCCCGACATTCAGCCGGACGAGCGAGACATCCGGCCGGACGAGCGAGACATCCGGCCGGACGAGCGGCGTCCGCCGGTCGGGCGCGGCCCGGGGCGCCGGCTGCGGGTGGCGCTCACCCCGCAACGGCTGGCCGCAGGCGTCGCCGCGTTGTTCGTGCTGACACTGGGCCTGATCACCGGCTTCGAGTTGCTGACCGGAAAGCCGGTGGCAGCCAGCATGGACGGCAAGCAGGGCTCCGGGTTGAGCGTCCTGGGCGGCGTCGAGGGCTCGGCCGAGGTCAGCACTCCGTCGCCGGTCAGCCCGTCGCCCACCAGCCCCACGTCGGGCGCCAGCTCACCGGGCACCGCGGCGCCGACTCCCACCGTGACGGTGACCTTCACCCCGCCCGCCGACTCATCCCCGGCGCCCCTGACCACCCCGCCGACCACCCCGTCCGCGACCCCGTCGCCCACCGCGTCCGCGACGCCCACCGCGCCGGCCGGCAGCGGTTCGGCCGTCCCGTCGCCGGCTGCCAGCGCGCCCGGGGCCGTCGGAACATCCGGCGGCGGTTGACCCGCTCGGCTTCACATCTCCCGTACGCTCTAGCGCATGTGCGGCATCGTTGGTTACGTCGGTCCCAGGTCTGCCCTCGAGGTGGTGATGCAGGGGCTGCGCAGGCTGGAGTACCGCGGTTACGACTCCGCCGGTGTGGCGGTGATCAGCGAGTCCGGTGAGCTGAGAACGGCCAAGAAAGCCGGCCGGATCGAGAACCTGGACGCCGAGTTGGCCTTGGCCGCCGGCCAGTCCGATGACGCCGACGGCCCGATGGCCGGGCACACCGGAGTCGGGCACACCCGCTGGGCGACCCATGGGGCGCCCAATGACCAGAACGCCCACCCGCACTCCGACGCCACCCACCGGATCGCCGTGGTGCACAACGGGATCATCGAGAACTTCAGCGAGCTGCGCTCAGGGCTGGAGTTCGCCGGGGTGGAGCTGGTCTCCGAGACCGACTCCGAGACCGTCGCGCACCTGGTGGCCGCCGAGCTGGACGCCGGCGCGCCAGGCCTGGCCGAGGCCGTCCGACGGGTCTGCTGCCGGTTGCAGGGCGCCTTCACGCTGGTGCTGCTGGACCGGGACCACCCCGAGACAGTGGTCGGCGCCCGGCGCAACTCCCCGCTGGTGCTCGGGCTCGGCGAAGGCGAGAACTTTCTAGGCTCGGACGTGGCGGCCTTCATCAGCTACACCAAGGAGGCCGTGGAGCTCGGCCAGGACCAGCTGGTGGAGATCTCCCGCGAGGGTTACCGGATCATCGACTTCGACGGCGTGGGAGTCGAGGGCAAGCCGTTCACCATCGACTGGGACCTCGCCGCCGCCGAGAAGGGCGGCTACGACTACTTCATGCTCAAGGAGATCCAGGAGCAGCCGACCGCCGTCGCCGACACCTTGCGCGCGCACTACCTGGACGGCCGGATCGCCCTGGACGAGCAGCGCCTGGACAGCTCGGTGCTGCGTGAGGTCGACAAGGTCTTCGTGGTCGCCTGCGGCTCGGCCTACCACGCCGGCCTGATCGCCAAGCACGCCATCGAGCACTGGACCCGGATCCCGGTCGAGGTCGAGATGGCCTCGGAGTTCCGCTATCGGGACCCGGTGCTGGACCAGCAGACCCTGGTGGTGGCGATCAGCCAGTCCGGCGAGACCGCCGACACCCTGGAGGCGGTCCGCCACGCCAAGGAGCAGCGTGCCACCGTGCTGGCCATCTGCAACACCAACGGCGCGCAGATCCCGCGCGAGGCCGACGCGGTGCTCTACACCCATGCCGGCCCCGAGATCGGGGTGGCGGCCACCAAGACCTTCAGCGCCCAGGTGACCGCGGTGCTGATCCTCGGGCTGGCGCTGGCCGAGGCCCGGGGCACCAAGTACGGCGACGAGATCGCGGCCGAGTACGAGGCGCTGCAGGCGATGCCGGCGCTCATCACTGAGACCCTGACGGTGATCGAGCCGGTCCGGGTGCTGGCCCGTGAGATCGCCGACTCCAAGGCGGTGCTGTTCCTGGGCCGTCACGTCGGCTACCCGGTGGCCCTGGAGGGCGCGCTGAAGCTCAAGGAACTGGCCTACATGCACGCCGAGGGCTTTCCGGCCGGCGAGTTGAAGCACGGCCCGATCGCCCTGATCGAACCAGGCCTGCCGGTGGTGGTGGTGATGCCGTCTCCGGTCGGCCGGCCGTTGCTGCACCAGAAGATGCTGTCCAACATCGCCGAGATCTCCGCCCGCGGCGCCCGCACCATCGTGCTCGCCGAGCAGGGCGACCTGATGGCTGCCAAGCACGCCGCGCACCTGATCGAGCTGCCCGTCGCGCCCACCCTGCTGTCGCCGTTGCTGACGACGATCCCGCTGCAGGTCCTGGCGGCTGAGATCGCCCAAAGTCGAGGATTTGACGTCGACAAGCCGCGTAACCTCGCGAAGTCGGTCACCGTCGAATAGGTTCGCAGTCGTGAGCCCAGCTGCGCAGACCTCAGTCGACGTCCTTATCGTCGGAGCGGGCCCCGTCGGCCTCTTCGGCGCCTACTACGCCGGAGTCCGGGGGCTGTCGACCGCCATCCTGGATTCGCTGCCCGAGCCGGGCGGCCAGATCACCGCGATGTACCCGGAGAAGGCGATCTTCGACGTCGCCGGCTTCCCGGCCATCCGGGGGCGGGAACTGGTGTCGAACCTGGTCGCCCAGGCCGCGCCGTTCAACCCTGAGTACCTGCTCGGTGAGCAGGCCATCGGCCTGGAGCGCGGTGAGGACTTCGTCGTCACCACCTCCTCCGGCCGACGGGTGCGCTCGCGCTCGATCATCGTCACCGGCGGGATCGGCACCTTCACCCCCCGGCCGCTGCCCACCGGCGAGGACATGCTGGGCCGCGGGGTGGTGCACTTCGTGCCCGACCCCGATGAGTACATCGGCCTGGACGTGGTGATCGTCGGCGGCGGCGACTCGGCGGTGGACTGGGCGCTGCTGCTGGAGCCGATCGCCAAGTCGGTGGCCCTGGTGCACCGGCGAGCCGCCTTCCGGGCGCATCCGCACTCGGTCGAGGTCATGCAGGCCACGTCCGTCCGGGTGATCACCGACGCCCAGGTCACCGCGGTGCTCGGAGACCCGGTGAGCGAGGTGCAGGTCAGCGTCGACGGCCAGCTCAGCTCGCTGCCCTGTGACCGGCTGGTCGCCGCGCTCGGGTTCATCGCCAACCTGGGGCCGCTGCTGGAGTGGGGCCTGGAGATCCAGCAGAAGCGGCACGTCGTGGTGGACACCACCATGGCGTCCTCGGTGCCCGGGGTGTACGCCGCCGGCGACATCTGCGAGTACCCGGGCAAGGTGCGCCTGATAGCGACAGGATTCGGCGAGGTGGCCACCGCGGTCAACAACGCCGTCCGCTACATGGATCCGACGGCCTCGGTCTTCCCGGGCCACCTGTCCGACTACGCTCCGCCCGGCACGCTGGGTGCGCCGGGCACCCCGACCACCGTGCCCGGGTGATCATCGGGGTCGGCATCGACGTGGTGCCGGTCGCGCGGTTCGACTCGGCCAGCGTGCGCACCAAGCGGCTGATCGAGCGGCTGTTCACCCCGGCCGAGCGGTTCACCGCGCACGGAGTGGCCCGGACCGCGGAATCGCTGGCCGCCCGCTTCGCCGCGAAGGAGGCGGTCGCCAAGGCGATGGGCTCACCCGGCGGCATGTCCTGGCACGACGCCGAGGTGGTGGTCGAGGACAACGGACGGCCTCGCCTGGTCATCGCAGGCACCGTCGCCCGCAAGGCCGAGGAGCTCGGAATCCGCAGCTGGCACCTGTCGCTGTCCCATGACGGTGGGATCGCCTCGGCCGTCGTCATCGCGGAGGGCTGATGCAGGGGGTGTGGCCGGTCGAGCAGATCCGGACCGCCGAGCGGCAGGTGCTGGCCGGCCTGCCGGACGGAGCGCTGATGGCCCGGGCGGCCAGGGCCCTCACCGTCGAGGCTGTCTCGATGCTCGGTTTCAGCTACGGCGCCCGGGTGGTGCTGCTGGTCGGCCCCGGCTACAACGGCGGCGACGCGCTGTACGCGGGCGCGGAGCTGAGCCGGCGCGGAGTGGCGGTGCAGGCGGTGCTGGCTGACCCGGGCAAGGCGCACCCCGGCGGGTTGGCAGCTCTGCGTGGCGCGGGCGGGCGTCAGGTGGCGCTGGCCGAGGTCGGGCCCGCCGACCTGATCGTGGACGGCCTGCTGGGCATCGGCGCCCGCGGCCCGGTGCGCGAGGCCTTCCTCCCGCTGGTGCGCTGGAGCCTGGACTCGGCAGCCCCCGTGCTGTCCGTCGACCTCCCTTCCGGAGTGGACCCCGACACCGGCGCCGTCGCCGGGCCGGCGGTTCGAGCGGCGACCACCGTCTGCATGGGCGCGCTGAAAGCCGGCCTGCTGGTCGGCCAGGGCCGGTCGCACACCGGCCGGCTTCGCCTGGTCGACCTCGGTTTGGGCGGGCAGCTGCCTGAGCCGCGACTGCGCCGTCTGGAACGCCAGGACCTCCTCCTGCCGGCCACGGGCCCGCTGGATGACAAGTACACCCGCGGAGTGGTCGGGGTGGCGGCCGGCTCGCGGGCCTATCCCGGCGCGGCCCAGCTGTGCGTCGGCGCGGCGCGCCTCGGCGGCGTGGGGGCGGTGCGCTACGCCGGCCACGCGGCCGCCGAGGTGGTCAGGCGCTGGCCCGAGGTGGTCGTCTCCGACAGCGTCTCCCACGCCGGCCGGGTGCAGGCCTGGGTGCTCGGACCGGGGCTGGGCGACACCGCCGAGGCCGTCGAGTCGCTGGAGCAGGTGCTGGCCAGCGACGTCGCGGCGGTGGTCGACGCCGACGGGCTGAACCTGCTGGTCCAGCGCCGGGACCTGCTTGCCCGACGCTCGGGTGCCACCGTGCTGACCCCGCACGACCGCGAGTTCGAGCGGCTGTTCGGCGAGATCGGCGAGGACCGGATCGAGGCCGCCCGGCGGGCTGCGCGCGAGGCCGGCGCGACGGTGCTGCTCAAGGGTTTCGCCACCATCGTGGCCGAGCCCTCCGGGCTCTGCTATCTGAACCCGGTCGGGGCTCCCGCGCTGGCCACCGCCGGCAGCGGCGACGTCCTGGCCGGACTGATCGGCTCGCTGCTGGCGGCCGGCCTGGCGCCCGGTCTGGCAGCGGCCACCGGCGCCTACCTGCACGCGGCCGCCGGTGCGCGCGCCGCGGCGGCCGGGCCGGTGGTGGCCGGAGACCTGATCGGCGCGCTGCGCCAAGAGATCGGCGCGCTGCGCCAGGAGATCGGCGCGTTGCGCGAGGAGATCGGCGAGCTGCGGGACAGGCCGGCGGACTCGGCCGCGACTGAGGGTCACAGCTGAGCGTCACAGCGTCCCGGCCGCGTCGGCATTTGACAGACTGAGGCCATGCTGCGCACCGAGGCCGTCGTCGACCTGGCCGCCATCGCCGCCAATGTGGCCACCCTGAAGTCCAACACCGCCGCCGAGGTGATGGCGGTGGTCAAGGCCGACGGGTACGGCCACGGCATGATCGCCTCGGCGCGGGCCGCGTTGGTCGGCGGCGCCAGCTGGCTGGGAGTGGCGATGCTGGACGAGGCATTGGCGCTGCGCGCGGCCGGCATCGCCGAACCGGTGCTTGCCTGGTTGTGGACCCCTCGTGAGACCCAGGCGCTGCGCGACGCGCTGGCCGCCGGAGTGGACATCTCGGTGTCCTCGCAGCAGGCCCTGGACCTGGTGGTGATGACCGCCGCCGAGCTGGGCAGCGCCGCCCGGGTGCACCTCAAGATCGACACCGGCCTGTCCCGTAACGGCGTCACCGCCGCGGACTGGCCACAGCTGCTGGACGCCACCGCCAAGGCCGCGGCCACCGGCGTGATCGAGACCATCGGCATCTGGAGCCACTTCGCCTACGCCGACTCGCCCGGCCACCCGACCATCGCCCGCCAGATCGAGCGGTTCGGCGCCGCGCTGGACACCGCTCGCGGCTACGGGGTGACGCCCCAGGTGCGCCATCTGGCCAACTCGGCCGGCACGGTGACGCTGCCGCAGTGCCACTTCGACCTGGTGCGGCCGGGGGTGGCGGTCTACGGGCTGTCACCGGTTCCGGAGAAGGGCGACTTCGGGTTGACGCCGGCGATGACACTGCGCACCTCAATCGCCAACGTCAAGCGGGTTCCAGCAGGCGAGGGGGTCAGCTACGGCCATCAGCACGTCACCGAGCGCGAGACGACGCTGGCGCTGATTCCGATGGGTTACGCCGACGGCGTGCCGCGGGCCGCCACCAACATCGGCCCGGTCGCGATCGGCGGCAACCGCCACACCGTCAGCGGCCGGGTCTGCATGGACCAGTTCGTGGTCGACCTCGGTGACGAGGAGGCCAACGCCGGCGACGAGGTGGTGCTGTTCGGCCCCGGCGACGACGGGGAGCCGACCGCGCAGGACTGGGCCGACGCGCTGGACACCATCCATTACGAGATCGTCACCCGGATCGGCGCACGGGTCCCGCGCAGCTACATCGGCGGGGCGCTCTGATGCGGGTGAGCAGGATTCCGGCGATCGTCGGTGGCGGCCTCGGCGTGCTCACCGCCGTCGCGGCGGCTGCCGTGGCCCAGCAACGCCGGACTGCGGCTCGCGAGCGCAGCCGGATCGAGGTCGGCTCAGCCGAGCTGCTCTGCGCTCCCGGAGTCCGGGACGAGGGCCTGGTGCTCACCGACGACGGGGTGGAGCTGCACTACGAAGAGGTCGGCGGCGGCGCGGGGGACGCCGGCCTGACGGTGCTGTTCGTGCACGGCTACACCCTCAACCTGGGCTCGTTCGTCTTTCAGCGGCGGGCGCTGACCGAGGCGTTCGGCGACAGCGTCCGGCAGGTGTTCTACGACCAGCGCTCACACGGCCGCTCGGCGCGTGCGCCGTCGCAGTCCTGCACCATCGAGCAGCTCGGGCATGACCTGCACAGCGTGATCGACCAGCTCATCCCGGCCGGCCCGATCGTCCTGGTCGGCCACTCGATGGGCGGCATGACGGTCATGGCGCTGGCCCACCAGCATCCCGAGCTCTTCAGGGCCACCGAGTCCGGGCCCGCCCGGGTCCAGGCGGTGGTGCTGGTCAACACCTCCTCCGGCGAGCTGAAGAACCTGACGCTGGGACTGCCCAGCGTGCTGGCCCGGCTCAACGCCCCGGTGCTGCCGATCGTGCTGCGCCGGGCCGCCAAGAACGCCGCGCTGGTCGAACAGGCCCGGACGATGGGCCGCGATCTGGCGTGGGCGATGACCAAGCGGCTGAGCTTCGCGGCCAAGGACGTCGACCCGGCCGTGGTGGCGTACTGCACCACGATGATCTCGGCGACCCCGGTCGACGTGGTCGCCGACTTCTACCCCACCTTGATGGCGCACGACGGCCGGCTTGGCCTGCGCAATCTCAAGGGCTCCCCGGTGCTGGTGATCGGCTCCGACTCCGACGCGATGACGCCGCTGGAGCATTCCCAGGCGATCGCCCGCGAGTTGCCCGAGGCGCGGCTGATCGTCACCGAGAACTCCGGTCACCTGCTGATGCTCGAGCATCCCGAGCTGGTCAACCAACCGCTGCTCGACATCGTGGAGACGGCGCTGGCCGGCGTGCCCGGCGTCGACCAGGCGGTCAGCGCCTGATGGTCTCGCTGCCGGCAGTGTCGTTGCCGAGCCCGGCGGACACCTTCGACTTCGGCCGCCGGCTGGCGCGACTGCTGCGCCCGGGCGACCTGCTGGTGCTGACCGGGCCGCTGGGCGCCGGCAAGACGGCGCTGGCGCAGGGCATCGGCGCCGGGCTGGAGGTGCCCGGCCGGGTGGTGTCACCGACCTTCGTGATCGCCCGGGTGCATCTGGGCGGCCGGATCCCGCTGGTGCACGTCGACGCCTACCGGCTCGGCTCGCTGGCCGAGGTGGACGATCTGGACCTCGACGTCGAGCTGGCCGACTCGGTGACGGTGGTCGAGTGGGGCGCCGGCCTGGTCGAGCAGCTCACCGAGGCCCGGCTGCGGATCGAGATCAGCCGGCAGCCGGACTCCGAAGCGCGGGAGGTGCGGTTGATTCCCGAAGGCGGGGACTGGGCCGCCCGGCTGGCCACGCTGCAGGCCAGCGGCGAGCCGACCGCGCACTAGGCCGGCCTGCTCGCGCACTAGGGTGGTGCGGGTGTTGGCCCTGGTTCTGGACACCTCGTCCGCGGCGGTGACCGCCGGCCTCGTGCGGTTCGGCGAGCCGGACGAGCTCGGCGCTGCCCCGGCGGTGCTGGCCCAGCGGGTGACGGTGGACGCCCGGGCGCACGCCGAGCTGCTCACTCCGGCGCTCAAGGACTGCCTGGCCGAAGCCGGCGTGCCGATCGGGGAGCTGGCAGCGGTCGTCGCCGGTCTGGGCCCTGGCCCGTTCACCGGCCTGCGGGTCGGCCTGATGACCGCCGCCGCCCTGGCCGACGCCACCGGCCTGCCCAGTTACGGCGTCTGCTCGCTGGACGCGATCGCCGCCGCCCATCCTGAGCAGCCGAGCCTGCTGGTGGCCGGGGACGCCCGCCGCAAGGAGGTCTACTGGGCGCGGTACCGGCACGGCGCCCGGATCGGTGAGCCGGCCGTCTGCAAGCCCGCCGAGCTGGCCGGCGAGCGGGAGGGCGGGCCTGCCGCGATGGCCGGGGCCGGCGCCCGCCTGTACGCCGATCTGCTGGGGTTGCCGCTACTGGACGCCGACTACCCGACCATCGGCGGGTTGGCGGCTTGCGCGGCCGATCGGGTGCTGAGCCGGGCGCCCAGCGAGGTGTTGACACCGCTGTACCTGCGCCGCCCCGACGCGGTGGCGCCGGCCGCCCGTAAGCCGGTGCGCACATGAGCGAGGATCGCAGCGAGCGCCAGCGAGCGAGGACCGCAGCGAATGGGTGCGATGAGCGCTCGCGCGAAGAGCAGGTGAGAGCATGAGCGAGCCGGTGACCGCGGGGCAGTCCTTGGCCGAGCGGCCGGACGTCCGGTTGCGGCCGATGCGCTCGGCCGACCTGGACGTCCTGATGCTGTTCGAGCAGCAGATGTTCGGCCCGGAGGCCTGGTCGCGGCAGAGCTATCTGGAGGAGCTGGCCGACACCGAGCTGCGTTACTACATCGTCGCCGAGAAGGTGGACGCCCAGACCGGCGAGGGTGAGCTGCTGGGCACCGGGGGGTTGATGACGATCGGTGAGACCGCGCAGATCCTCACCGTCGGGGTGCTGCCGAGCGCCCGGCGCAACGGGGTGGGCCGGCTGCTGGTCCGGGCGCTGCTCGCCGAGGCGCGCCGTCGCCGCGCCGAGGAGGTGCTGCTGGAGGTCCGTGAGGACAACCAGGCCGCGCGGCGGCTGTACGCAGGCGAGGGCTTCACCGTGCTCGGCCTCCGGCGCGGCTACTACGAGCAGGGCAGGGTCGACGCGGTCACCATGCGCCACCCGATTCAGCGTTCCCCGCTGCGCCAGCGCGATGAGGGGCCGGTGCGATGAGCGCCGACCAGCCGCTGGTGCTCGGCATAGAGACCTCCTGTGACGAGACCGGTGTCGGCATCGTCCGCGGAACCGAGCTGCTGGCTGACGCGGTCGCCTCCAGCGTCGCCGAGCACGCCCGCTTCGGCGGGGTGGTGCCCGAGGTCGCCAGCCGGGCACATCTGCAGGCGATGGTTCCCACCGTGCACCGGGCCTGCGCCGAGGCAGGGGTGGCGCTCAGCGACATCGACGCCATCGCCGTCACCGCCGGTCCAGGGTTGGCCGGCGCGCTGCTGGTCGGAGTGGCGGCGGCCAAGGCCTACGCGCTGGCCCTGGACAAGCCGCTGTACGCGGTGAACCACCTGTCGGCGCACGTCGCGGTGGACCTGTTGGACAACGGCCCGCTGGATCAGGCATGCATCGCGCTGCTGGTCTCCGGCGGGCACTCCTCGATCCTGCGGGTGCCCCGAGTCGGGGGGCAGGAGCTGACTGAGCTCGGCGCCACCCTCGATGACGCGGCCGGCGAGGCGTTCGACAAGGTCGCCCGGCTGCTCGGCCTGGGCTTTCCCGGCGGGCCGCTGATCGACCGGGCCGCCCGGGACGGTGACCGGGACGCCATCGCGTTCCCCCGGGGCATGACCGGGGCGCGCGATGACCCGATGGCATTCTCGTTCTCCGGCTTGAAGACCGCCGTGGCGCGTTGGGTCGAGGCACGAGAACGCGCCGGTGAGCCGGTGCCGGTGGCCGACGTGGCGGCAAGTTTTCAGGAGGCGGTGGTGGACGTGCTGAGCGCCAAGGCGGTGCGCGCGGCCACCGAGTCCGGCATCGAGCACCTGTTGCTAGGGGGCGGGGTGGCGGCCAATTCACGGTTGCGGGAGCTGACCGCCCAGCGCTGCGAGCGCGCCGGGCTGCGGTTGCGGGTGCCCCGGCCCGGGCTCTGCACCGACAACGGCGCGATGGTGGCGGCCCTGGGCGCGCAGCTGGTCGCTCACGGCGCCACCCCGAGCCGGCTCGACATTCCCGCCGACTCGTCCATGCCGATCACCGACGTGCTGTCCTGATGGCGCAGCACCCCCGCAAGGCTGCCCCCGAGCCCCGATGACTGTCACCATGTGGGAGGTCCGGGCCGCCGACGGGCAGGTGGAGCAGCTGCTGGCCTGGCTGCTGCCCCGGCTCGGCGGCAGCGCTCAGGTCTATCGCAGCGCCGGCGGTGAGCCGCGGGTGGTGGTGCTGGACCCGACCGGTGAGGTGGGCGACCGGCTGGCCGGCGTGCCGTCGAGCCTGATCGCCCGGCCGCCGCACGCGTGGCAGTTCGATGAGGTCGGCAACGGTTCAGGGGGGTCGGCGCATCTAGCAGGGTGAGGAGGTGGGCATGGATTCGGACGAGCGCTTCACCTCCTTCGTCCGGGAACACACCCAGGCGCTGCTCAAGACCGCCTACCTGCTGACTCGCAACCCGGGCGAGGCCGAGGAGCTGGTGCAGGACACCCTGGTCTGGCTCTACCCGCGCTGGCAGCAGGTGGAGGCCGCCGGCAACCAGCTGGCCTACGTCCGCAAGGCGGCGGTGAACCGGTTCCTGGCGGGCCGGCGCCGGCTGTCCTCGACCGAGGTGCTCTTCGACGCGGCCAGGGAGCGGGCCGCGGACCGGCCGGGGGTCCCAGACCGCACGGCAGAGGTGGACGAGCGGATCGCCCTGTGGTCGCAGTTGGGCGAGCTGTCTGAGCGCCAGCGGGCGGCGCTGGTGCTGCGGTTCTTCCACGACCTGCCCGATGACGAGGTCGCCGAGGTCCTGGACTGCCGGGTGGGCACGGTGCGCAGCCTGATCAGCCGGGCGCTGAGCGCCTTGCGCGCCTCCGGGGATTTCGCTGACGACGCGGTCAGCGCGCGGTATCTGAGGAACGTGACATGAACGCGACAAGCGTGGAGCAATGCCATGACTGACAAGACGTTGACAGACGAGCTGCGCTCGGTGCTGATGTTCCATGCGCTGGAGGCTCCTGAGCCGCACGCGACCCTCGACCGGATCCTGGCCGAGACGGTGGGCCCGGTGACGGCGCTCGGCTTGCCCGACGAGCCGCCGGTCGCGAGCACGGCGCCGAACCGGCGCCGTCGGCTGTCCATCCACCAGCTGGCGGTCGCCGCTGTCATCGCGGTGCTGCTGCTGTCCGTCGCCGGCGTCAACTCCCTCCGCAACCGCGACGCGACCTCGTCAGGCGCCCAGGCGAGTCGGGACCAGGTCGGTCAGGACCGCGCCAGCCAGGTCAGCGAGGGCCAAGCCGGCCAGGGCCAAGCCGGCCAGGGCCAAGCCGGCCAGGACCAAGCCGGCCAGCAGCCGCCCAGCGCCGCGGCCGGGTCGCTGGTCCCCTCGCTGCCCTCGGACACCGCGGCCGCCCAGTCCAGGCCGGCGCAGCCGCCGGCATACGCCGGCAAGGGATTGAACTGCTCCACGATCCCGGGCGGCAAGCTGATGATCGGGCAGTCGGACCACTTTCTGCTGTCGACCGACGTGGAGGGCTACCTCTACGAGTACCTGTGCGTCGGGCCCAACGGTCAGCGGTCGGGCAGCGAGGTGCAGATGTTCCAACTGAGCAGAGGCGCCTGGCGGTACGTGCGGACCCTGGCGCATCCCAGCGATGGCGAGCACTTGGACGCCATGAGCGCCGGAAGGTCGGCGTACATCCAGTTCTCGGTCCACCGGGGTGACGTGCCCGGCGAGATCCGCGCGACGGTGGAGGAGCTGTCGGACCCCCAGACCGGCCGGAGCCAGAGCCAGAGCCCGAGCTGGACCGTGGCCGAGCCGTGCCTGCGCGAGGACCTGGCCGTGACGGTGACCCCGGCGCCCCAGGCCGCCGCGCCGTCCTGGCTGCTGTCGGTGCGCAATCAGGGCCGGACTGATCCGGTCACCGGCAAGCGCACCGAGAGGGCGTGTGCGCTGGAGGGCTTCGCGCAGGTGCGCGCGCAGCGTGACGGCGCCACGCTGGCCACGGCGGCGCCCACTCTGAACGGGCCGGCCGGCGGGGTCCGCAAGCAGAGCACCCCGCCGATCATCGTTCTCAGCCCGGACGCCACCGCCTCGGCGGTCATCGAGCAGAGCACCCAGGCCTCCGGCGCCTGCCTGCGCTCGGACCGGCTGGCCGTGACGCTGCCCAATGGGGTGTCCCTGGGCCAGGTGCAGGCTCAGCTGCCCGGTTGCGCGCTGGTCGTCCATCCGCTGGTCGGCAATGCCACCGGCTCGGGCTGAGCGCCAGTCACCGCGGGACGGGCTCGGCCAGGATCGCCAGGTGCTGCTCGCCCACCCGTGCCAGCAGCACCGTGATCGAGTTCGGCCCGGACGGTTTGAGCTGGCGGCGCAGCGCCGCCGGGTCGATGTCGACGCCGCGTTTCTTGATCTCGACCACGCCGACGCCGCGCCGGGCCAGTTCGGCCCGCAACCGCTTGAGCGAGTACGGCAGAACCTCGAGCACCCGAAAGCCCCTGGCCAGCCCGGCCGCGGGGGTGCCGGCCACCGCGTCTGCCGACAGGTAGGCCAGCTGCTCCTCGATCCGGCGCCCGCCGGGCAGCAGCGCGGCCAGTTGCCGCACCAGCCCGGCCCTGATCACCGCGCCGTCAGGCTCGTAGAGGTAACTGCCCACCGGCCCGACCCGCGGCTCCGCGGGGTCGGCGTCGGTCAATTGCAGGCCGGCCGGCAGCACCGTGGCCCGGCGCCGGACGCCGGCGGCGGTGAAGCCCGCCGACCACAGCACCGCCTCCTTCACCCCGCCGCCGAAGGACACCCATTCAGCCTCCAGTTCCGGCGGGATCAGGCCATGCCCGATTCCCGGCCCGAGCTTGGCCGCCGCGTGCCGGGCGCCGCTGAGGACTTCGAGGACGAACGCGAAGCTGGGGGAGTACGCGGCGGGATCGAAGGTGCGCCCGCGTGCCCCGCGCCGGGCCGGGTCCAGGAACACCGACTCGGCGCGTGGCCAGTCGGACTGCTCGGCCGACCCGACGATGATCCGCACGGCCTGCCCGGCGGTGTTGGCGCCAGCCAGCGTGGCGGTGGGCCGGTCCCGCTCGACACCCTCGACCCGCAGCCCGGCCCGGGCGAAGGCCAGGGCGTCGGCGCCGATGCCACAGCACAGGTCCAGCACCGAACTCAGCCCCGCACCGGCGAACCGGGCGGCGCGGTGGTCGGCGACCTCGACCCGAGTGGCCTGCTCCAGGCCGTCGCCGGTGAACAGCATGGTCGTGGCGAGGTCGCCGAACTTCACCCGAGCGGCGGCTCGCAAACCGGCCTGGGTCAGCGCCGCGCTGGCCAGTTCCGGCGGCAGCAGCCGGCGCGCGGCGGCGGCCCGGCGCACCGGGTCGGTCTCGCGCACCGACTCGACCAGCGCGATCGCCCGCTCCAGCTCAGCCCTGCCGGCTGGGCCCAGAGACTCACCGGCCTGGCTGCTGGAGTCGGGAGGCACCCGGCAAGTGTGTCCTATCGCCGGCGGACGGCTGTGGGGTGAGGGATGACCCACCCGGTGTTGAGCGCTGGCACTCTCAGAGCTAGAGTGCTAGTCAAGGCACGGCTGACCCCCGCGACGGCAGCCCTGGCCGACATCTGAACACAGACATCTCCATTACCCGTAAGACCCCAGGAGGGGAGCTGAGCGTGACCGCCACCAAGGTCAACATCAAGCCGCTTGAGGACCGCATCGTCGTCCAGGCTCTGGAAGCCGAGACCACCACCGCTTCCGGCATCGTCATTCCCGACACCGCCAAGGAGAAGCCCCAGGAGGGCACCGTCCTCGCGGTCGGCCCCGGCCGCATCGATGACAAGGGCAACCGCATTCCGATCGACGTCTCCGAAGGCGATGTCGTGCTGTACTCCAAGTACGGCGGCACCGAGATCAAGTACGCCGGCCAGGAGTACCTGGTGCTCTCGGCGCGCGACGTTCTCGCTGTCATCGTCAAGTAACACCTGACACCTTCTGAGATGCCCCGGAGCGCGCTGCGCTCCGGGGCGTTCTCGGCTTAGCGATCCCGCGCAGCCCAGCCCGCGCTTGGCGGCGCCGGTGGGCCGCCCCAGGATCCACCTCGCTGCCTCACCGCACGCGAGACCCACAGCACAGAGAGGAACCATTCATGGCGAAGCTCCTCAGCTTCAACGAGGACGCCCGGCGTGCGCTAGAGCGCGGCGTCGACAAACTGGCCAACACCGTCAAGGTCACGCTCGGCCCCCGAGGCCGCAACGTGGTGCTGGACAAGTCCTACGGCGCGCCGCTGATCACCAACGACGGCGTCACCATCGCCCGTGAGATCGAGCTGACCGACCCGTTTGAGAACCTGGGCGCGCAGCTGGTCAAGTCAGTGGCCACCAAGACCAATGACGTCGCCGGCGACGGCACCACCACCGCCACCGTGCTGGCCCAGGCCCTGGTCAACTCAGGTCTGCGCAACATCGCCGCCGGCGCCAGCCCGGGTGGGCTCAAGCGCGGCATCGACGCGGCGGTCGAGGCGGTCTGCACGGCGCTGGACGCCGCTGCCATCCCGGTCGAGGGCGAGCAGGGCATCGCTCACGTCGGCACCATCTCCGCTCAGGACGCCCAGATCGGCGCCCTGATCGGCCAGGCCATGACCAAGGTCGGCAACGACGGTGTGATCACCGTCGAGGAGTCCAACACCCTGGCCACCGAGCTTGAGTTCACCGAGGGCATGCAGTTCGACAAGGGCTACATCTCGCCCTACTTCGTGACCGACCCCGAAGGTCTTCTCGCCTCCTTCGACGACCCGTACCTGCTCATCACCACCCAGAAGATCTCCTCGATCGCCGACCTGCTGCCGGTGCTGGAGAAGGTCATCCAGGCGAACAAGCCGCTGCTGATCCTGGCTGAGGACGTCGACGGCGAGGCGCTGTCCACCCTGGTGGTCAACGCGATCCGCAAGACCTTCTCGGTCGTCGCCGTCAAGGCGCCGTTCTTCGGTGACCGCCGCAAGGCCTTCCTGCAGGACCTGGCCATCGTCACCGGCGCCCAGGTCATCTCACCGGAGGTCGGGCTCAAGCTCGACCAGATCGGCCTGGAAGACCTCGGCTCAGCCGGCCGGGTGGTGGTCACCAAGGATCTGACCACGATCACCCACGGTGCAGGCAGCCAGGCCGACATCGACGCCCGGATCGCTCAGATCAAGGCCGAGATCGAGTCCACCGACTCCGACTGGGACCGCGAGAAGCTGCAGGAGCGGTTGGCCAAGCTGGCCGGCGGCGTCGGCGTCATCAAGGTCGGCGCCTCCACCGAGGTCGAGCTCAAGGAGAAGAAGCACCGCATCGAGGACGCGATCGCCGCGACCCGCGCCGCGGTGGAGCAGGGCATCATCGCCGGCGGCGGCGCCGCGCTGGTGCACGCGCTGCCGGCTCTGGACGCGCTGGACCTGACTGGCGACGAGGCCACCGGAGTCAACATCGTCCGGGACGCCCTGGTCGAACCGCTGCGCTGGATCGCCAACAACGCCGGCCTTGAGGGCTACGTGGTGGTCAGCAAGGTCCGTGAGCTGAAGGAGAACTTCGGCCTCAACGCCGCGACCGGCGACTACGAGAACCTGCTGGAAGCCGGCATCGTGGACCCCGTCAAGGTCACCAAGGCGGCGCTGGCCAACGCGGCCTCGGTCGCCGGGCTGGTGCTGTCGACCGAAGCCTCCATTGTGGAGAAGCCGTCCGAGCCGGAGCCAGAGGCCGGGCACTCCCACGGCGGTCACTCGCACAGCCACTAGTTCCACACGGCGCCAGTCCGGCGGCGCTCGGCTCTAGCCGGGCAGCCGGAGGTCGCGTCACCGAAGGTCACACCTTGACCGAGGCCACTCCCCGCTCGCATCGTCTGGATGCGAGCGGGGAGTCGGCTTTTCGGGGCCGACTCTCAGCTGGCGTAACTGGCCTGAAGCCGGATCAGCTGGGCGCGTTCCTCGGTGGACTTGCCGCCCCAGACGCCGTAGGGCTCCCGGGTTTGCAGAGCCCAGTTCAGGCACGCCTGGGCCACCGGGCACGCAGCGCACACCTGCTTGGCGGCCCGTTCCCGGCGGGCGCGGGATGGCCCGCGCTCGTTCTCGGGGTGGAAAAACGTCGAGGAGTCAAGGCCTCGGCAGGCGCCTTTCATCTGCCAGTCCCAATCATCCGCACGCGGCGCTGGTAAGCGGGACACATCCGCCATCGTTACCTCCCGAGCCGAATCTGCACTGGCATTAGGTGCCAAGTGCTCGATTAACGACCAGGTCGGGCAAAAGGTGACGCAGAGTAGGCAAGTGGTTGCAGAAAAGTTGAATTGGACGCTGTTATAGACGAAATCGCCCATCTCGGGCGCGTTCACCGAGCCGTAAGCGGGGCTAGGTGGCAGCTAGAAGCCCAGTTGCCTCAGGGTCAGCGGTGTGGGTGGCAGCCGGGAAGCCCAGTTGTCCAGGGTCAGCGGTGTGGGTGGCAGCCGGGAAGCCCAGTTGCCCAGGGGTCAGCCCCCAAGGAGCGACGACGGGCCGCCAGCCCGACGAGCGCTGGCTCAGCTGCGGTGGGCCAGCGCGTCGGTGAACCCGCGCGCGTAGTCCCAGCTGACGTAGGCGTCGGTCAACGGCCGGGCGGCCGGCTCGTGCACGCCGGTGCGGCCGTTGCCCAGCAGGCTGCGCAGGTTGGCCGCCATCAGCGCCCACGAGAAGTAGTGCTGCTCGCCGCAGTCCGCGCAGTCGACCACGATGCCGTGAATCTCATGGGGGCTCAGGGCCGCTTCGAACTCAGTCAGCTCAGCCAGATCGGCGGCGATCTCTTGCAGATCGGTGTCGGTCAGCGGTTCGACCGGGTCTAGATCGTCCAACAGGTTGGACGGATCGTTGGGGTCCCCCAGGAACGGATCTAACGGTCCGCTGTGCGGATCGGAGAACGAATCTCGAGAGGTCACCCGTCAACGGTAACGCTCGTTGGCCGCTCCGTTCCAATTCTGGCCAATTCTTCTTCCGGATTTTTCCCATCCGACCCGCTCAGGCCCGACCCGTCAGCCCTGTGCGGGGACGGGCCGGGCCTGAGCGCCCGGGCGCGACGTGGCGCCTACAGGTCGGCGATCGCGGCCAGCGGCGGTGTCCGCGCCGCCCGGGCGGCAGGCCACAGCGCGGCCAGGACGCCGACCACCGCGGCCAACGCCAGCATCAGCAACGCCTGGCCGACCGGCACCGAGATGTGGTTCAGGCCCTGTTCACGCAGGGTGTGGACGAACAGCGAGCCGAACGTCAGCCCCAGCGCCACCCCGACGATCGCCCCGAACACCGCGATCAGCATCGACTCCAGGTAGATGGTGCGCCGCAGTTGCGGGCGCAGCACGCCGACCGCCCGCAGCATGCCGATCTCGCGGCGGCGCTCCACCACCGACAGCGCCAGGGTGTTGATGATGCCCAGCACCGCGATCACGATGGCCAGCGCCAGCAGCCCGTACAGCACCGCCAGCAGCGCGTTGATCTGGCTGGCGCCCTCGCCCTTGAACTGCTCGCGGTCCTGCACCTGCACCACCACCAGCGGGTCGGTGGCCCGTTCCAGGCCGGCGCGCATCGCCGCGAGGTCGGCGCCCGGCGCCGCCTTGACCAGCACCACCTCGTCCATCACCATCCGGCTCGGGGTCAACTCGCGGTACAGCGCGCCGGAGGCGAGCCAGTTGCCCAGGAGCTGGCTGTCCTCGTAGATGCCGCCGATCCGGGCGGTGACGGTGTTCTGGTCGGCGGTCCGCATCGCCACGGCGCTTCCCACGCCCCAGCCGTTGTCCTCGGCCCACTTCTGAGACACCAGCAGGTCGCGCCCGCTCAGATCGGCGCTGCCCTTCAGCATCCGGACCCGCAGAACCCGCTCCAGCGGGCCGTCCACGCCGGTGCCGTACTCGGTGCGGCCGTCGATCTTCACCTGCGCGAAATGCAGTCGCACCGTGGCGGCCACCCCGCTGACCTTGGCCACCGCGGGGGCGGCTGCCACCGGCACGCCGATCGCGTCCGGCCCGGTGAGGATGTAGTCGGCGGTGACGTCGTTGTCGACCAGGCCGTTGATGCTCTTCTTGGCCGAGGCGCCGAACACCGCGATGGTGGTCACCAGCATCAGGCCCAGGGTCAGGGCGAAGGCGGTCGCCGCGGTCCGCCGGGGATTGCGCACCGCGTTGGTCCGGGCCAGCCGGCCGACCGTGCCGAAGACCGGCCCCAGGCCGGCGCCGATCACGGCGATCACCGGTCTGGACAGCGCCGGCGCCCCGAGCAGCACTCCGAGGATCAGGCCGAGCGCGCCCAGCCCGATCAGGCCCGCCGCCCTGCCGCCGGGCTCGGCGACGGCGCCGGCCACCAGGCCCAGCACTCCGAGCAGCCCGGCCCCCGCCCCGATCGCGGTGCGCCGGCGCAGCGAGGTCCCGGTCGAGGCGAACTCCTCGCGCATCGCCGCCACCGGAGCGATCTTGGCGGCGCGCCGCGCGGGGGAGTAGGCGCTGAACATCGTCACGCCGATGCCGATGGCCAGCGCGATGAGCACGGTGCGCGGCTGCAGCTGCAGCGGACCGCTGGGCAGCCCGACGTCGAAGCTGTTGAGCAGCGCCCGCAGGCCGTAGGCCAGGCCCACGCCGCCGGCGATGCCGAGCACGCTGCCGACCAGCCCGACCAGGCTGGCCTCCAGCAGCACCGAGCGGCTCACCTGGCGTCGGCTGGCGCCGATCGCCCGCAACAGCGCCAGCTCGCGCAGCCGCTGCGCCACCAGCATCGAGAACGTGTTGTAGATGATGAAGGTGCCGACCAGCAGCGCGATCGCGCCGAAGGCGAGCAGGAAGTAGTTGATGAACTGCAGGGCGTTGCTGATGTCGGCCTTGACGTCGCGGCGGACCTCGTCGCCGGTCTTGGCCTTGAGCTGCGGCAGCGCCTGGGCGACCCGGTCGCGCAGCTCCCCCTGCGAGACCCCGTCGCCTGCCACGTCGACGTAGCCGACGTGCTTGCCGTCGGTGAACAGCCGCAACGCCTGCGCTTGAGTGAACAGGGCGCCGATGTAGCCGCCGGTCTCGGTCTCGGTCTCATAGATGCCGGTCAGCGTCACGTCAAGGATGCCTTGGGAGGGAACCAGCACCTTGGTGCGCGAGCCGATGTCCAGCTTGCCCAGCCTGGCGGCGCCGGGGTTGAGGGCGATCTGGCCGGACCGGGCCGGCGGCGCTCCGGCCTTGAACCTGAACTGCTCGCCGATCTGCTGGTCCGGCGGCAGGTAGGACAGTCCCAGGCTCGGCGCGCCGCCGCCCTTGACGGCCTTGCCGTCCGAGCCGAGCAACACGATCTGACCGGTGATGCCGGGCTGGACGGCCTGAACGCCGGGCACCGCTCGCAGCCGGTCCAGATCGGCCAGCGGAACGCCGCTGCCATTGTCGTCCTGTCCCGAGACGCGGACGTCCACGCCGGTGGCGACGTCTTCGAAGATGCCGTCGAAGGTGCGCTGCAGGGTGTCGGTGAACACGAAGGAGCCGGCCACGAAGGCGGTGCCGAGCACCACCGAGAGCACGGTGAGGGCGAGCCGGACCTTGTGCGCGGCCAGGTTGCGCAGCGACACCTTGCGCATCGCCGAGCCGGGCTTGGCTGCTGGGACGGCGCGTGGGGCGCCGCTGGGGCCGGACGCGCCGGGCTTGGCCAGGGTGCTTGACGGGGTCGCCATCTCAGACCTGCTCGAGGTTCTTCATGCGGTCCAGCACCGAGTCGGCGGTGGGCGCGCGCATCTCGTCGACGATCTGGCCGTCGGCCAGAAAGACCACCCGGTCGGCGTAGCTGGCCGCCCGCGGGTCATGGGTGACGATCACGACGGTCTGGCCGAGCCGGCTGACCGAGCTGCGCAGGATGCCCATCACCTCGCCGGAGGACCGGGAGTCGAGGTTGCCGGTCGGCTCGTCGCCGAAGATGATCTCCGGACGGCCGGCCAGCGCCCGGGCGCAGGCCACCCGTTGCTGCTGGCCGCCGGACAGCTCCGAGGGCCGGTGGCCGAGCCGGTCGCCCAGGCCCAGGGTGTCGATGACCGAGGTCAGCCAGGCCTGGTCCTCGGCGTCGCGGCGCCTGCCGGCGATGTCCATCGGCAGCGTGATGTTCTCCAGCGCGGTCAACGTCGGCACCAGGTTGAAGGCCTGGAAGACGAAGCCGACCCGGTCCCGCCGGAGCTGGGTCATCTTCTTGTCCGACAGGCCGGTCAGCTCGGTGTCGCCGATCCGCACCGAGCCCGAGCTGGCCGTGTCCAATCCGGCCAGGCAGTGCATCAGGGTGGACTTGCCCGAGCCCGAGGGGCCCATGATCGCGGTGAACTCACCGCGGGCGAAATCCGCCGAGACGGCGTTCAGCGCGCGAACCTGGGTGTCGCCGCTGCCGTAGATCTTGCTGAGCTCGATTGCCTGGGCGGCGATGCCGCGCTGCTGGCCGCCGGCGTTCGGGACGCTGGCGGCTGGGGTGCTGACGGCTGGGGTGCTGACGGGCGAGTTCATGACAGGCCTTTCGATGATGTCCGGCCGCCGTGCTTGCGGGTCGGATGTTGCCGTGACGCAAGGTGCACACTTCCGGATGCGCCGGGGCTGAGGCAGTGGGGGAAACCCTGAATCAGCCCTGAGGTTTTGCTCACCTGCCGGCTGCTGAACCCGGGGTCGGAGCTCAACCGCCCCTAGGATGGGTTACCGGCATCGAGGAGTTCGCGTGAACACCAACCACTCGCCAGACCCTGAGACCAACGCACTCGCCGAGCACGGCGCTGTTCCCGAATACAGCCTGCCCGATCAGGCCGGGGGCGTGCCAGCGAAATTCGCCAACCTGGGCCTGACCTTCGATGACGTGCTGCTGTTGCCCGGCCCGACCGACGTGATCCCGAGCGAGGTCGACACCTCGGCGCGGCTGTCGCGCAACATCACGTTGCAGCTGCCGTTGGTGTCGGCTGCGATGGACACCGTCACCGAGTCTCGGCTGGCGATCGCGATGGCCCGCCAGGGCGGCATCGGCATCTTGCATCGCAACCTCTCGATCGAGGAGCAGGCCCAGCAGGCGGACCTGGTCAAGCGGTCCGAGGCCGGCATGGTCACCCACCCGGTGACCACCTCGCCGACGGCGACACTGGCCGAGGTCGACGCCCTGTGCGGGCGCTACCGCATCTCGGGCCTGCCGGTGGTCGACCGCGACGGCCTGCTGGTGGGCATCATCACCAACCGGGACCTGCGCTTTGAGACCGACTTCTCGCGCCAGGTCCGTGAGGTCATGACTCCGATGCCGCTGGTGACCGCCCAGGTCGGCGTGCACAAGGACGTGGCGCTGGGCCTGCTGGCCAAGCACAAGATCGAGAAGCTGCCGCTGATCGACGCCGCCGGCCGGCTGCAGGGCCTGATCACCGTCAAGGACTTCACCAAGAGCGAGCAATTTCCGCTGGCCACCAAGGACGCCTCCGGGCGGCTGCGGGTCGGTGCGGCGGTCGGGTTCTTCGACGACGCCTGGAAGCGGGCCATGGCCCTGGTCGAGGCGGGGGTGGACGTCCTGATCGTCGACACCGCCAATGGGCATGCCTCGGGCGTCACCGAGATGATCCGGCGGCTGAAGCAGGAGCCCTCGGCCGACCACGTCGACATCGTCGGTGGCAACGTCGCGACCCGGGCCGGCGCGCAGGCGCTGGTGGACGCCGGGGCCGACGGGGTCAAGGTCGGTGTCGGCCCCGGCTCTATCTGCACCACCCGGGTGGTCGCCGGAGTCGGCGTTCCGCAGGTGAGCGCGATCTACGAGGCGGCGCTGGCCTGTAAGCCCGCGGGGGTGCCGGTGATCGGCGACGGCGGGCTGCAGTACTCCGGTGACATCGCCAAGGCCCTGGCCGCCGGCGCCGACACGGTGATGCTCGGCTCGCTGCTGGCCGGCTGCGAGGAGTCGCCCGGCGAGCTGGTGTTCATCAACGGCAAGCAGTTCAAGTCCTACCGGGGAATGGGGTCCCTCGGCGCCATGCAGACCCGGGGGCGGGGCAAGTCCTACTCCAAGGACCGGTACTTCCAGGGCGACGTGACCGACAACGACAAGCTGATCCCCGAGGGCATCGAGGGCCAGGTGCCCTACCGCGGCCCGCTCGCGGCGGTGGCCTACCAGCTCGTCGGCGGGCTGCGGCAGTCGATGTTCTACGTGGGCGCGCACACGATCGAGGAGTTGCAGCGCAACGCGCAGTTCGTTCGCATCACCGCCGCCGGGCTGAAGGAATCGCACCCGCACGACATCCGGATGACGGTCGAGGCGCCGAACTACAGCTCGCGCTGACGGCCAGCGCCGGCTGGCCCGCGGGTTCGTGCCGGGCCGGCTCGACGCCGGGGGCCAAGCCGCTCAGCGGCGCCGCATGCCTGCCTGCCCGGCCACGTGAGGTCAGCTGACGCAGGAGGCGTTCCCACGGTCGGCCCGGTCGCTGCCGGGGCGTGAAGTGAGCAGAATTCGCTCACTGGGCGGGCTGCTCGCGCCGGTACATTCGGGCTATGACCGGCTGGCCCGCCGATTTCCGGTGGAGGGGACGAACGACCCGCCGAGGACTGGAGCTGTCGACGGCGGACGCCTTCAGGGAGAGGGAAGCTAGATGAGTGACCGTGGCGAAGCTGGCGGCGGCCGCATGGCCTCCACCGCGACCGGCGCGCCGGCCAGCGCGACGAAGGCAGGTTTCCCCCTTGTCTTCGCGGTGTTGGCGGCCGGCGTGGTCATGTCGAACCTCGACGTGTTCATCGTCAACGTGGCATTGCCAGATATCGGGGCGCACTTCGACGGGGCCTCACTGGCCTCGCTGTCCTGGATTCTCAATGGTTACGCGGTGGTGTTCGGCGCCGGGTTGGTGCCGGCCGGCCGGCTCGCCGACCGGACCAGCCCGCGCAACGCCTACCTGCTCGGCGTCACCGTGTTCACCCTCGCCTCCGTGCTGTGCGCTCTGGCGCCGTCGGTGTGGACGCTGATCGCGGCCCGGTTGCTGCAGGCGGTCGGCGCGGCGACTCTGCTGCCCGCCTCGCTCGGACTCCTGCTTGCCGCGGCGCCGCCGGAGCGCCGGGTGCCCGCAGTGCGGCTGTGGAGCGCGATCAGCGGCCTGGCCGCCGCTCTGGGCCCGGTCGTCGGTGGCCTGCTCACCCAGCTGGACTGGCGCTGGGTGTTCCTGATCAACGTCCCCATCGGGATCGGCGCGGTGCTGGTGGGGCTGCGCGCGCTGCCGAACGCCGCGCCCCGCCCTGCCGCTGACCGGCTGGACCTGACCGGCGCGGCGCTGCTCACCCTCGGCGTCGCGGTGCTGTCGGTCGGGGTGGTGCGGAGCTCGGACTGGGGCTGGACCTCGGGCCGCACGCTCGGGTCGCTGGCGGCGGCGCTCGTGCTGCTGGCGTGGTTGGCCTACCGTTCGGCCCGCCATCCCTCGCCGATCCTGCCGCTGCCGTTGTTGCGGATTCCGGCGGTCGGCAGTTCGACCTCGGCCAACTTCTTGTTCGCGGTGGCGTTCGCGGCGATGCTGTTGGCGGCGGTGTTGTGGTGCCAGCAGGTCTGGCATTGGACGCCGCTGCGGACCGGCCTGGCGATCGCTCCCGGCCCGCTGATGGTGCCGGTGCTCGCGGTCGCCCTTGGCCCGGTCGCCCGCCGCATCGGCGCCGGCCGGGTGGCCATGGGCGGCTGCGTGTTCTTTCTGGCGGGCCTGCTGTGGTGGACGGCCCGGTTGTCCGTCGAGCCGGCGTACCTGACCACGATGCTGCCCGGCATCCTGCTGACCGGCGTCGGGGTCGGGCTCACCCTGCCGACCTTGATCAGCGCAGCGGTCGCGCCGCTGCCGCCGCAGAGCTTCTCCACGGGGTCGGCGGTGGTGACCATGGCCCGGCAGTTGGGTTCGGTCCTCGGGGTGGCCATGCTGGTCGCAGTGCTGGGCGGCGCCCGCCAGCTCTCGGCAGCCGCCGACTTCGACCGCGCCTGGCTGATGATTGCCGCAGTGACCGTGCTGGCCGGCGGCAGTTGCCTGCTCATCCCTCACCGCGGGGACTGACGGGCGATCCCGGCGTGCCCGGCCGAGGCTTGGCTGATCGCCGACGCTTTGGCTGGTCGGCGGCTTTGCTGGTCGGCGGCTTTGGCTGGTCGGCGGCTTTGGCTGGTCGGCGACAATGCGGCGATGGACTTTTCGATGCCCGAGCTGGACTCCGCGACCGCGGCGCTGCTGCCGGCCGAGACGGCCGGACCGCCCTGGCGCTGCCGGTGCGACGCCGTCGTATGGCTGAGCCGGCGGCGACGCGCCGGGCTTGCCTGCCTCGGCGCGCTGATCGCCTACCGGGTGACGCCGGTCGGGCAGTAACGCGAGGTGCAGGCGCTGATCGCCCTGCCCCGTCTGCCGAAATCGATTCGTGAGCTGGTGCCGGCGCTGAGCGTCGCGTTCATCGCGGTCGACTCGCCGGCCAGCATCGCTGGCGGCGGCGGAACTGGGCGCTGCCGAAGGAGCCCGCGCGTTTCACCGGCGACCCTGGCCAGCACGCGATGAGGGCCACCGGTCCCGGTTGGTCGGTCACCGCCCAGGCGCGGCCGCTCGGGCCGCGGCTGCCGGCGCGGTTCACCGGCCGCCTGATCCAGCCCTGGCCGGATGGCGCGGCTCGCCAGGCTGCCTGCTTCGGCCGGGCGCGCCTGCGGCTGGCCGCCGTCCGGGTGGGCGTCGAGGGACGGCCGGCGCGCTGGCTGCGGCCGGGCAGCCACCTGGGGTTCCTTGTCACCGACGCCGACTTCACCCTGGCACCGCCGCGCCGCTGACTCGCTGACTCGCTGGGGAGGCCTCAGCGACTGGCTGTGAATGCGGCGTTGCCCGCGGTCCCACCGAGCGGGGGTGCGAAGCCGGGAACTCCCGCGACATAGCAGGTGCAAGGAGTCAACGAGCGCGCTCAGCCCTGCCCGGGTCATCCGGGTCATCCGGGTCAGTAGCCAGCGGGGCGGTGCATCCCGACCTGGCGCGCATCCTCAGCTGACCATTCAGCCTCGTCACGGCCGGATGCTGCGTTGCGGTCGTTGCTCCGGGTCGATCCAGGCCGGCGGGGTGAACCAGGGCAGGTAAGTCGC
Source organism: Jatrophihabitans sp. (assembly GCA_036399055.1). NCBI lineage: Bacteria > Bacillati > Actinomycetota > Actinomycetes > Jatrophihabitantales > Jatrophihabitantaceae > Jatrophihabitans > Jatrophihabitans sp. Next base: position 348,394 of record DASWNX010000029.1, on the reverse strand, counting down.
GCATGGTGATGCGCCAGCCGCCGGTGTCGACGCGGTCGTAGTGGTAGTTGCAGAGCAGGGTGAGGTTGTCCATTGATCGTTAAGCTGCCCCCTAGTGACGGCAGTGCGAGCAGCCGCGATCTACGCCCGGATCTCTAGCGACCAGGATGGTCGCGGGTTTGGCGTGCAGCGCCAGGTCGAGGACTGCCGCAAGCTTGCCAGCGAGCGCGGCTGGGTCGTGGCTGAGGAGTACGTGGACAACGATGTGTCTGCCTACTCGGGCAAAACTCGGCCCGCGTACCGGCGGCTGCTGGCTGATCTGGCTGCGGGTGAGCGGGACGCGGTGCTCGTCTACAACCTCGACCGGCTGCACCGACAGCCGGCCGAGCTTGAGGACTTCGTGACGCTGTGCGAGAAGGCCGGCGTCACGAACGTGGCGACAGTGACCGCCGACATCGACCTGGGCAATGACGACGGATTGTTCATGGCGCGGATGTTCGCGGCGTTCGCGGCGAAGGAGTCCGGCCGGCGCTCGGCTCGGGTGCGGCGCAAGATGCAGGCCAACGCCGCCGCCGGTCTGCCGCATGGCGGGTCGCTTCGCCCGTTCGGGTATGACGAAACCCGGATGGTTGTGATTGACAGCGAGGCCGCGATCGTCGGCCAGTTGGCTGACCGGTTCCTGGCCGGGGAGTCGCTACGGTCACTGGCTGCCTGGCTGGAGGAAAGCGAGGTGTCCACGGTGGCCGGCAAACCGTGGCGCACCACCACCCTGAAATCGGTGCTGTCCTCTGGCCGGATCGCCGGCCTACGTGAGCACCAAGGCGTCATCGTGGGGCCGGCGGCGTGGCCGGGCATCATCAGCGAGGAGCAGCACCGGCGCATCCGGGCGTTGATGCAGCAGAAGGCGGTGTCAGGCCGCCGGTCAGCTCGACGGTATGCCTTGTCGGGTTTGCTGCGGTGCGGTAAGTGCGGCAACCGCTCTATTCCGCCGCCCGGGGCGATCGCCGCCGTTACGTGTGCTTGTCCGGGCCGGATCACGGCGGCTGCGGCAGGTTGACGGTGGTCGCTGAGCCGGTCGAGGAGCTGATCGCCAAGGCGGTGCTGTTCCGGCTCGATACCCCCGAGCTTGCCAACGCGCTGGCCGGACGGACCGCGCAGGACGAGGCTCTGGCCGAGGTAGCTACCCAGCTCGGCCAGGACAGGGAGCAGCTGGACGAACTCGCAGACGCCTACGCCGCCCGGTCGATCACCATGCGGGAATGGCTGGCCGCCCGCAAGCCCATCGAGGACCGGATCACCCGCGCAGAACGACGGTTGGCCCGCGCGAACGATACCGACGCGTTGCCGTCGCTGATCGGCAACGGCCAGGCGCTAGGCCGAGCGTGGGACTCGCTCAACCTCGACCGTCAGACGGCGATCATCACCGCTCTGTTGGACCACGCCGTAATCGGCCCCGGCCAGCCCGGCGCCCGCACCTTGGACCCGACACGGGTGCGACCGGTTTGGAAGCTGTAAGCCGCCACCACGGTCAGCGGTCACGGCGGCGCGAGGCGCGCTCGCTCCGCTTGCAGCGCGCCTCCCATCCGCCGCCACCCGCACACCCGGGCCGACGCCCAGCAGCGCCCCAACGCGGCCGACCAGCACCGGATCAGCCACCTTCACCGGCACACCCTGTGCCAGGCAGGATGCCCGAGTCCATTCCTCCACCTCCTCCGCGGTGAAGGTCTGACCGTCGGGCATGTCAGGCCCACTGCGCCCAGATCGCCGGGCCGCCCTGCCAGTCCGGAACGTCGGCAGATGACCACCGGAGGATCGGATTCGACCCGACGCGCGTGGATGCCTCGTCGATCACCGCGTCCGGGCTGCGGCCGGTGATCCGCTGCACGCGAGGCTGGAAACCCTGCGCCAAGTCATAGCGGTGCAGCCCGTCGATCCGGGTCTCATCGGCGAAGGACTTCGCCACGTACTTGGACAGGTAGGCGGCTGCATTGCGGGCTTCACCCAGTGAGCCGGACCCGACCGGCAGGTCACCGATCACCTTGATATGGACGAAGCCGTGCGGCCACGCGGCTGCGATCAGCGACCGTGGGATGAACCGCCCGACCGCGAAATGCAGATGCAGCCCGTGGTCGGTCTTGTGCCACTCCGGCACCCACGCATACGCGACCGGCTTACTGTCCAGCTCGGCCCGCAACGTCCGGAAGAACGCACCGACATGGGCCCGGACCTCGCGCTGGTCATGACAGCCTGCGCCTCGGTAGGTCAGGGTGCCCAGCCGGTTGAGCCGGTTGGCCGCGCAATACCGTCGCAGCTTCCCCTTCGCGCGACGGGCAGCCTCTATCCGTGCCCGCTCAGGATTCCGCGCCTGCCCCTTGACCCCGCCACCACGCGGATATGGCCGGGACGGGACGAACGCGCCGCCGGCCTCCCGCGCGTCGGGGTAGAAGGACAGTGACCAATGCGCCGGGACTGGACGGTTCAGTAGGTCGGCGACGGGATCGCTGGAGGTGGTAGGTGACGGGGACACATCGGCTCCGGGGACACGCAGGGACAGAAGCTCGATGACTTCTGCCCCACCTCGACGCGGAGCCTTCTAGTTCGTCTGTGTTCAACCCCAGGCAGCTACCCGCTGCCCCGTTGTGGGCCGGGTCCGTCGAGCGACCCGTCATCTATTCGTAGTCACCGCGGCTCATCGAAAACCGGGCTCGCTGGAAAGAATGACACGGCTGTAAGTTCGCGTCAAGAAGCCGGTGTCATAGGCGTACGCAGCGTGGTTAGGAAGGTGGGCGGTGTCCGTGGCAGAGCTGGTCCATCAAGCTGCCCAGCGGCACGCCGAGCCCGTGGGCGACTCGGTGCCAAGTGTCCAGCGAACCTCGCGTCGTGCCGTGCTCCAGGTTGATCAGCACCGTGCGGGACAGCCCGGTCAGCTCCGCGAGCTTGTCGTAGGTGAGCCGCTTCTCAGCCCGCAGCCGGGACAGTTCGTGCCGCAGCGCCTCGTGGTTAGGCTCGGATCGGCGGGGCACTTATCCAGAGTGCAGTCAACGAGCCTTGACCGCAGTACAGGTTCGTTGACTGTTCTGAGGAGGACCGTAACGGCTCACCCGGAAGGCCGAGCGCCATGCCACGTCCCCACGCCACCTTCTGCGACCTACCGCCCGGCCTTGACCACGGACCGTTCTGCGTCTCCCGGCCAGTCGCCCGGAAGCCGTCGCTATCAACGAAGTCGGCAAGTCGATCGACCTCACTGTTGACCTCGCCGTTCGGCGCGCAGGCCGCGACAGCAACCGGCTCGTGCGGGTCATCGGCGAACCACCAACCGTCGCCGCGCGGTTCGTCGCACTCCTACCATCCGGCACCGCTCGCCAACTCGCCGCCGCCCTCATCGTCGCCGCAGACCAAGCCGACGAACTCGACCGGGACGTCTCAGCCCCACCAATGCCCTGACACGCGGGCTGTGAGCCTCAGACCGGTTGGATCACCTGCCCGAGTTATGTTGCTACATCAAGTGAAGTCATGACGCCGGCGTATCGCCGCTTCCGAGGAGTGAAACGTGGCCAACGATCAAAAGCGCTATCAGGTGTTCGTCAGCTCCACATACCTCGATCTCAAGCTTGAACGGAAGGCAGTGATAGCCGCACTTCTCGAATGCGATGCTTTTCCGGCAAGGATGGAACTCTTTCCAGCGGCTGACGACGACGCATGGACCCTCATCAAGCGCGTCATTGATGATTCAGACTATTACTTGCTCGTGATTGGCGGTAAGTATGGATCATTGGACCCAGTGGATGACGTGGGCTACACAGAGAAAGAATATGACTATGCCGTCAAGCAAGGGAAACCCGTTATGGCATTTCTTCATGCCAAGCCTGAGCAGATACCGATGGTGTTATCGGAATCGACTGAAGCTATGCAGGCAAAACTGTCTGCCTTTAGAGAGAAAGTACGTTCGAGTAAGCATGTAAAATTCTGGGACGGACCTGACTCACTCGCTGGCCAAGTTGCTCTTTCATTCAACCGGTTCATACGTTCTTACCCCGCAGTCGGCTGGGTCCGCGCGGATACTCTGACGAATGCGCAGTCCCTGCAGGCCCTTGCGGATGCGCACGCACGCATTGAGGACTTACAGCAGCAACTTGGCGCTGTGAGGACTGGACCCCCTCCAGGAACGGAAGGCTTAGCGCAAGGTAGCGAAGAATTCACACTTCCATTCCTAGTACGTGGTTCATATAAGAACGCAAACGGCGGCCAGACGTCAGCAGCCGAATGGGTTTTTCTCTCAGTCGAATGGAATGAGGTCTTCGCTGCCATCGGTCCCAGCCTCTTGCAGGAGTGCGAGGAATCAGCGTTACGGGACGCCCTTCAATCTCAGGTGGGTCTTTTAAAATACATGGAACTGCGTGACGGTTTTCAGCAATCCATTATGAACAAACACACAGCCGTATCAGCCAATACCATCAGAATTACTAGCCGCGAAGTCGATGATGAAGACTTCGGAACGGTGCTAGTACAGCTGATGGCACTCGGATTAATCGAAAAGAGTTCTCGAAAGCGGAGCGTAAATGATACGCGCTCATACTGGAGTCTGACGCCATTCGGGCAAACCCGAGTGATCCAGCTCCGCGCACTGAAGACATCTCAGACAAATCTTGGATCAGCTGCTGGGCTGGAGGAAGCCTCGGCTGACGTCAATGATCAACCTGTAGATGAGGGCTGAGGATCGCTTAAGGGGTAGCGAGGTTGCCAGATCGGTGACGCCGCCGTGCTGCCAGGCTGTGATGGGGTGTTCTCGGACGCATCAATGAAAGAGAGTCGTGGTCACCGGATCGATGTCCTCGCCAGGCAGCACGGACTCCACGACATCACCGACCCGTATCACACTCTCGTTAGCTGATATTGGCGATCCTTTTTTCGGGTCCATGCGGAACGTTTCGACCTGCATTTCATATTCTGCGGGCCGAGGAGGCTGCAATAGCTGGCGCCATGACATACCTAAGCCAAGGTTCTCATTCCCAGGCTCAGCATCTCGCACTTTTACTCGCTTTGAACGAAAGGTTCGGGCAATGCAGAACCTCTCACTCACTTCTTCCGCGCGCACGACCATTTTGATAGGGAGGACTTTTCCGAGCGGCTCCCCGGTATCCGGGTCCTCTACGGTCAGCGGCTCGCCGCGGATATAGAAGTGCGACCCTCGCTTTACTCCGTCGTTCTCTCCGCGATTGATGATCAGCTCATGGTCACTATTAATTTGTGCGACCTTGCCCCGGATTCGCTCAGCCACTTGACGGTCCTCCATGTCCAGGCAGACGGGAACTGCGGCTCAGATACTTGTTCCACTCCTCGGTTCGCACGTCCGCCGCGAGGTCACTCCAGTTTTCTATTGCGGTCGCCGTTGCTTCAATTTCGGCTCGGAGTTCGTTCCCGACGGAGGTAAACCAATCAGACGCACGATCACGCGAAATTTCTTCCTGCCGACAGGTGGCCCCATACTGCTCAACTCTGATCACCAAGCCCCTCAACCGCTGCACTTGATCGAATAAGTGCCGAGTCGCTGGTCGGGCTTGGACGCGGTAAACACTCTGCGAGAGGTCGAGCCGCACTACATTTCCAAGGAGAGCGCCGGCGACCGCTGAAATAACGGACAGGCCAACCGTCCATGCCGTGTTCGGCTTCTCGACGCCCAGAACAACCGCACACACAACGATGACCCCGACGAGGGCGACCGCTACGAGGTTGTGCGTCTTCGCGCTGTCGCGGAGGCTCCCCTGGCTCACGGGCGGATTCTTCCACAGACTCCTAGGAGGGTGGCGCTGACGTCCCACAGGGCCGGTGCGTGCCCGGCGGTGGCCGCACTAGGAATTTTCCGGCGTTGCTCGCACTGCACGACCTAGTCGGCAAGAGCGAGCAGCAGCAGCTCGGCCAATCGCGGGACTTGCTCAACCTCGACCACCAGGTCGCGATCATCCCGGCCATGCTCGACCACGCTGGAGCCCAGAACTAACCACTTCCCATTAATCAGCTCTCAGAGGTTGTATCAGCGACTTGTGAGGTTGTCGAGGTCGGTCGCGCCGCATAGTGAGTCGACGGCGTTCGAGTCCCCTTCATGGCCGGATGTTGCGCTGCGGTCGTTGCTCCGGGTCGATCCAGGCCGGCGGGGTGAACCAGGGCAAGCCGTCGCGCATGGTGATGCGCCAGCCGCCGGTGTCGATGCGGTCGTGGTGGTGGTCGCACAGCAGACAGAGGTTGTCCAGATCCGTCGCGCCGCCTGCCGCCCATGGCGTGATGTGGTGTTTCTCGGTCCACTCGGGTGGGTCGGCACACCCGGGGAAGGCGCAACCCTTATCCCGGGCGATCAGGGCGAGGGTCTGCTTGTCGGTCGCCACTCGTCGGGTGGTGCCGTAATTGAGAATACCGCCCTTGCTGTTGTGCACGATCCAGGAGATGGCTGCTTCGTCGGCGATCCGGAGCGCCTGATCGACGGTCAGTTTCTGCTGGTAGCTGGTGCTGGCGAGCCCGGTGCCGGTCTGAAACTGCTCAGCCGTCATGGTGATCAGCACAGTCGCCGGAACGCCGCCGGAGGTCGGCAGATCTCCGGCGCGCAGCGCCAGCTTCAGCACGGCACGAAAGGCGTCATGCATCCGCTGGCCCGCGGTTCGTTGGTCGCGCTCGCCTGCCTCGGAGGGCTTCGGCGAGGCCAGCGAGTGCAGCACCGTCATCGCCAGGGCCGCGGTCTCGGTGTCGAGGTCGGCGGTGAGTCGGTGCATTCCGTCGCCGTTGGGATGGCAGCTGAGAAACCGCCGTCGCTGCTGGGTCCGCTCCTCGGCAAGGCTGCCGTCCGGGTCGAGGGTGTCCAGCAACTGCCGGGCGATTCCGGTCAGGGTGCCCGCGTCGAAGCGGTGCGCTTGCTCGACGAGAAATGCTTCGGCATCCGCCTGCTGCTCGACGGGCAAACGTGCGTCGCGCAGCCTGGCCATTGCCGCGATGATCACGTCAACTTGCCGAGCAGTGATCGAGCCGTCGGCGCGGGCGGCGGCGGTGACAGGCAGCAGCGGCGCGAGTCGTTCGCCGGTCAGGCTAGTCCGCGGGCCGAGCTGGTGGGCCTGGCGCACCCGGGTTCCACTTTCGGCGGGCGACAGGTTCAGCAGGCCTGACAGCAGCTGCTTCGACCCGCGCAGCACGTACCGGCCAGGCAGGTTGCGTGCTTCGACCTCGGCGACCAGCAGGTGGTCGAGCGCCTCGAGCTGGCGGCGAGCCCGCTCCGCGAGCCGCAGCACCACAAGTAGGTCATCGTCAGCGAGGCCCGAGAATGAGCACCCGGCAAGCTGAGCTACCGCAGCAGGCAGCGCTGTGGCCAGCGCCGCCGCTTCGCTCGTGCTCACCGCTGCTGTCATACATCAGACACTAGGGTAAGGGTCTGACAATACTGAGCCGCCGAGGGCAGGAACAACCCTATCGGCTAAGGGGATTACTAGTCACACCAACCACTTGCGACCACCGAGCCACAGCGACACCGAGCCACAGCGACACCGAGCCACAGCGACACCGAGCCACAGCGACACCGAGCCACAGCGACACCGAGCCACAGCGACACCGAGCCACAGCGACACCGAGCCACAGCGACACCGAGCCGCAGCGACACCGAGCCACAGCAACACCGAGCCACAGCGACACCGAGCCACAGCGACACCGAGCCACAGCGACACCCGAGCAGCCGCCGGCAGCCGAAAGCCGCCGGCGGCGCCGCCCCGCTAGTCCGCCGGCCGCCAGAGCTCCAACTTGGGGATCCCGGGCGGCTCGAAACCCAGCACCTGTCCGTAGAAGGACAGCTCCGCCTCGTGCGCGTGGATCTGGGTCTCGGCCCGCCGGAAGCCGTGCGACTCACCGGGATAGGCCAGATAGGCGTGCGGGATTCCCTTGGCGACCAGAGCGTCGCGGAACATCTCCGACTGCGCCGGTGGCACCACCGGGTCATCCAGGCCCTGCAACAGCAGCACCGGGCAGGACAGCCCGTCCACGTTGGACAGCGGGGCGCGGGACTCATACAGCGGCAGCGTCTCGGGCAACGGGCCGATCAGCCCGTCGAGATAACGGGATTCGAAGTCATGAGTCGACTCGGCGAACTTCACCAGCTCCGCGACGCCGAAGTAGGACACCCCGCAAGCGAACACCTCGGTGCCGGTCAGCGCGGACAGCACCGTCCAGCCGCCTGCCGAGCCGCCCTCGATCGCCAGCCGATCGCCGTCAGCCATGCCGGCCTCGACCAGCCCGCGCACGGCGGCCACGGTGTCCTCGACGTCGACGATGCCCCACTGGCCGCGCAACCGGTCGCGGTAAGCCCTGCCATAACCGCTCGAGCCGCCGTAGTTGACGTCGACGACGCCCATCCCGCGGCTGGTCAGGTAGCAGATGACCGGGCTCACCGTGGGCGAGACGTGTGAGGTCGGGCCGCCGTGGACGAACGCGACGTAGGGCGGCAGCTCACCCTCGGGTCCGCTGAAATCGGGGTTGGTGGGCGGGTAGACGAAGGCGTGCACGTCGCGCCCGCCCGGCCCGGTGAAGGTCATCGGCATCGCTTGGGGCAGGTAGGCTGCCGGCGGCAGCTCGTCGCTGTTGAGCCGCAGGTCGGTCAGCTCGCCGGTGGCCATATCGAGTGATCGCAGGCCGGCGCCGGTCCGGGCGCCGGCACAGGTCAGCACCACCCGGCCGTCGGAGACGCCGTTGAGGACCAGGGTGCTCAGGTCGCCGAGGTCGAGGTCGGTCAGCTCACCGGTGCCCGGGTCCAGCAGCGCCAGCCGGTCCGTGCCCAGGGTGCGCACGGTCAGCAGCCGGCCGTCGCCCAGCGGTGCGTACCAGCGGCGGCCCAGCTGCCAGAGCGCGCCGCCGAAGTCCTCCGAACGCGGGCAGAGCGGTTGAGCGGAGGCGCCTTCGGCCAGCGAGATCCGATAGAGGTTCCACCAGCCGGATCGGTCGCTGATGACGAACAGGCTGTCATCGTCGGCCCATTCCGGCTGCAGCACCGACTCGGTGGTCGAGCCGGCCAGGGTCCGCCACGGCCCGCACACCCCGTCCGCGGTCAGCTCCGCCACTCGCAGCTCAGTGCCGTCCCAGGGCATCTGCGGATGCTCCCAGGCGATCCAGGCGAGCTTGGCGCCGTCCGGTGACAACCTGGCGTGGGTCAGAAAGTGGGAGCCGGACACCAACGACCGGATGCGTGAGGGGTCCTCGGCGGCGGAGCCGTCCAAGGGCACCGCGCAGATGTCACGGTTGATGGCGCCGTCGGGCTGGTGGCTCTCGCGGACGCACCAGACCTCGGCGCCGTCGGCTGACAGCTGGGGTTCGGCGTAACGCAGCGTGGCCGGCGCCCAGCCGGTCGGCGTCAGCGGCTCCGGCACGCTCGCGCCGGAGGCCAACCGGTACAGGCGCTGGTCGGAGAACTCCGTGAACAGCAGGCTGCCGTCAGGACCGGCCGCCCACGAGGCGCCGCCGTACTCGTGCACCCGGGTGCGGGCGTTCCACGGCGCGGGCAGGATGTCCACGGGCTCGCCCTTGTCATCGAACCTGCGCACGGACTGGCGGCCGGCTTCGGCCGACCGCGATTCGGTCCACCACAGCTCGCCGCCCACGTAACGGCCGCCGGAGGCGGGGTGCTCGGTGCGAACCAGGTCGGCGGCGCTGATCGGTGAGGTCCACGAGCCGTAAGGCGCTGTCTGCATAGCCAGATCATGCCTGGCTCGGGCGTGCTTGCCGAATTCTCCTGGACGAGACTCGGTGGAGCAGGCTCAGGCGCCGGCGAAGTCGTGCTGACGCCAGGCCTCGTACGCCGCGACCGCCGCGGCGTTGGACAGGTTCAGCGAGCGCCGTCCGGCCAGCATCGGAATGCGCACCTCGGCGCTGATCCGCCGGTCGGCCAGCACCGCAGGCGGCAGCCCGGACGGCTCGGTTCCGAACAGCAGGATGTCACCGGGCTGGTAGCTGACATCGGTGAAACGGGTGCCGGCCCGGGTGGTGAAGGCGTAGACCCGGCTGCCGGCGGAGGCGGCTGAGGCGGCTGAGCTGATAGAGCCGGCGGAGGCGGCTGAGGCGGCTGAGCTGATAGAGCCTGCTGAGGCGGCTGAGGCGGCTGAGGCGGTCGAGGCCGTCGGGTCGGCCCAAGCCTCCCAAGCCGCTTGCAGATCGCGGTGCACGATGACCGAGGCGAGGTCGTGGTAGTCCAGTCCGGCCCGGCGCAGCTTGGCGTCGGACAGGTCGAAACCCAGCGGCCCGATCAGGTGCAGCTCGCTGCCGGTCGCGGCCACCAGCCGAATGGCGTTGCCGGTGTTGGGTGGGATCTTCGGTTCCAGAAAGGCGATCCGGAACATCAGGACTCCGGTCCGGCTGCTGCCGCCGAGCCCGCCGAGTCCGCCGGACCCACCGGCGGCGCCCACGACGGTCGCGGAATGAGGCAGAACGGGTGCCCGGCCGGGTCTGCGTACACCCGCCAAGCCGAGTCCGGTGCGCTCAACCGGCGAGCGCCCAGGGCCAGCGTCAGCGGCTCGGCCTCGTCGAGGTCGTCCACCATGACATCGACATGCAGCTGCTGGGGACGCGCCGGATCGGGCCAGTCCGGCGGCCGGTAGTCGGCCACCGCCTGAAAGGCCAGGCCGGACGAGCGATCGCTGGCGGCGACCACCACCCAGTCCGGCTGCTGCCAGCTGATCGGCCAGCCCAGCAGCTCGGCGTAGAACCGCGCCAGGACACCGGGATCGGGACAGTCCAGAACGATGTGGTGCAGCCGTCCGATCATGATGAGCGCCCTCCCTGAGACCCCCGCCGCCGTGCCCGCACCGGCCAGCCAAGGGCATAGGGCAGACTTTGGCACATGCCTGAAACCGTTGAGATCGGACTGGGCCGTGACGCCCGCCGCGGGTACCACCTGGACGAGGTCGCGCTGGTGCCGACCCGGCGGACCCGGGGGTCCTCGGTGGTCTCGACCGCCTGGCAGATCGACGCGCACACCTTCGAGCTGCCGCTGGTGGCCGCGCCCTCGGACGCGGTGGTGTCACCGTCGACGGCGGCCGAGATCGAACGCCTCGGTGGCCTGGCCGTGCTCAACGGCGAGGGTTTGTGGGCGCGCTATGAGGACCCGGCGCAGGCGCTGGCCAGCATCGCCGACTCCTCCGGCTGCAGCACCAGCATGCTGCAGCAGCTCTACGCCCAGCCGGTCTCGCCTGAGTTGCTGGCTCGCCGCACCAGCGACCTGCAGGCCGCCGGCGTCCGGGTGGCGGTCCGGCTGTCGCCGCAGCACACGGTGGCGCTGTCACCGGCGGTGCTCAAGGCCGGGGTCGACCTGCTCGTCATCCAGGGCACCGTGATCTCGGCTGAGCACGTCGCCTCCGACGACGCCGCGGCCGACGCGCTGAACCTCAAGACCTTCATCGCCGACCTCGACATCCCGGTGCTGGTGGGCGGCGTGACGAATTATCAGACCGCGTTGCACCTGATGCGCACCGGCGCGGCCGGGGTGATCGTCGGCTACGGGGCCCACTCGGGCTCGACGACCCACTCCGCGCTGGGCATCGACGTCCCGATGGCCACCGCGATCGCCGACGCGGCCGCGGCTCGCCGGGCCTACCTGGACGAGACCGGCGGCCGCTACGTCCACCTGATCGCCTACGGCGACATCACCACCGGCGGAGACATCGCCAAGGCGCTGGTCTGCGGAGCCGACGCGGTGATGCTCGGCGAGGCGCTGGCAGGCGCGGCTGAAGCTCCGGGCGGCGGGCGCTACTGGGACCCCACCGCCTCCCATCCTCGGGTGCCGCGCTCGACCCTGGTGGATCTCGGCGTCGACCCGCAGGACCGTCCGTCGCTGGCTGAGCTGCTGCTCGGCCCGACCGCGGACCCCAGCGGTGAGCGCAACCTGTTCGGATCGCTGCGCCGGGTGATGGCCAAGTGCGGCTACTCCTCGGTGAAGGAGTTCCAGAAGGCCGAGCTGATCGTCACCGGCCTGCGCTGATCCTCACTGGATAACCTGCGTTGATCCTCAGTCGATAACAGGGCGGACAAGTCCCCGGCGTCTGACTTGATGGCCGCAGAGCGCGCGCGCACACTGGACTCGTGCTCTTGGCTGTGGTGCTGATCGGGTTGCTGGCTCTGCCGTACGTGCTGAGCGCGGTGATCGCTCTGGTGCGTCGGCAGTGCGAGCGGATCGCCGAGCAGCGCCAGCCGGCGGTCCCGCCGACGGCGCCGATCGAGAAGGTCACCGCCGACCTACGCCGGCTGCGCGCCCAGTTGGAGGCGCGGGAGAACGGGCCTGGCCTCACCGGCAAGGGCATGCGGATGGGCGCCGTTCGGACCGCCTACGTCCAGGTGCTCGGCGTGGCCTGCCAGCAGCTGGATGTGCCGCCGCCGCGTTCGGAGCCGCACTGGCACACCCCGCTGGCCGAGATCTACCGCGTCGAGGCGCAGCTGCGCGAGCGTGGCCTCGACGTCCGGCCGGTCAGCATGGCCGGGTCACACGCCGCCTGAGGCAGCCCTCCCTGTCTCGCCGATCGCCGTCCGGCGGTTCGGCGGTCCGGCGGTCCGGCGGTGGGTCGGCCCGGTGGTCTCGGCCTCCAGGCAACGTTTCGGTCCTGCCGCCGCATCTGTCCTTTGTGCCCCTTCGTTACATTCGGTGCCGGAAACCCCTGGCGGCGCCTACGGGTGCGGACCGGTCCAGGGCCGGAGAGGAGCCGTCGTGCGATTGCTTGCCGTGACGATCGCCGCCGCGCTGGCGCTGACCGCCTGCGCGCCCGACCCGTCCGGGGTGGCCCCCGGCGCCGGGTCCCAAGGCGTCATCGACCCGGCGCCGGCCGCGAGCGGCGCGGGCCCGAGCGCGGGCGCGGGCAGCGGCTGGATAAGTTGGGGCCCAGGCCCGGACAGCGGCCGGCCGGGACCGACCTCGGCGCCGTCACCGGTCGATTCACGCTGCCCGGCCGGGCTGAGTGAGAGCGGTCAGCACGACAACAGCCAGGCAAAGCCGGCGCCCAGTGGTATCGAGGTGGACTGGGTGCTGCGGTGCACGGTGGTGGGGATGGGCGGTGACCAGTCGCGGAGCCTGCTGATCGAGCGCTCGGACAGCGACCCGGCCGCGTTGCTGGCCGCGCTGCGGGCGCCGGACGAGCCTCGCAGCAGCGGCCCATGCCCGGCCATCGCGATGGTGGTTCCGTATTTCGCGCTGGTGCAACGCGACGGCAAGCCGCTCGTGGCCCGGATGCCGCTCACCGCGTGCGGACTGCCGCAGACCGCGGCGATGCAGGCGTTGGACAGGATGCGGTTCGAGCTGATCGCCAAGAAGGCGCTGCCGTGACCGGCAGTGCCGTGACCGGTGTCGCGAAGGCGGCGCACCGGATGGGAGCGCCGGGTGAGACCGGGCTCGTCCTGGCCGAGCACGATGGCCGGCTGCCGAGCGTGGTGTGGTGCGGCGTCCTCGGCCCGAGCGGCGCCGGGGACGGCTTCGCAGCCGAGATCGCGACGCTGAACCCGGTCGGGACCTCGCTGCTGCCGGAGAACTCCACCGGCTGGCACGGCCGTCCCGGCCTGTCCGGGCACCGCGGTGGGCGGGAGCCGGGGGCCTGGTCCACCGCCTTCCGGCCGGTGTCGGTCACGGTCGAGGCCGACGGCGCGCGGATCGAGGCGGTCGACGAGCCGGCGGGCCTGACACTGCGCACCGAGGTCGAGGCGGTGGCCGGCGGGCTGATCCGCGCCCGGCACACCGTGACCAACACGGGCCGGTCCGACTACGTCGTGGAGCACCTGGACGTGGTGCTTCCGGTGCCCGACCGCGCCGTCGACTCCCTGGACTTCACCGGACGGTGGGCCCGCGAGCGCACGCCGCAGCGCCGGCCGGTCACCGACGGGCTGTGGCTGCGGGAGAACCGTCGCGGCAAGACCGGTTTCGACGCCGCCACGGTGTCGATCGCCGGCACTCCCGGCTTCGGGTTCGGCCACGGCGAGGTGTGGGGCGTGCACGTGGCGTGGAGCGGCAACCACCTGCACCGGCTCGAGCGGGTGCCGCTGGGCAAGCTGTCGCCCACGGTGACCTCGATCGGCGGCGGCGAGCTGCTGCTGCCGGGAGAGGTGACGCTGGCGCCGGGGGAGAGCTACTCCAGCCCGTGGGTCTACGTCGGCGCGTCCGGACATGGCCTGGACGGGCTCGCGGCGCGCTTTCACGGCTACCTGCGCTCGACGCCGGCTCACCCGGCCACACCGCGGCCGGTGACCTTGAACGTGTGGGAGGCGGTGTACTTCGACCACGATCTGGCCAGGTTGCGGGAACTGGCCGACCGGGCGGCCCGGCTCGGCGTCGAACGCTACGTCCTGGACGACGGTTGGTTCGGCGGCCGCCGGCACGACCGCGCCGGCCTCGGCGACTGGACCGTCTCAGCCGACGTCTGGCCCGACGGCCTCGGCCCGATCGCCGAGCACGTGCACGGCCTGGGGATGCAGTTCGGGCTCTGGTTCGAGCCGGAGATGGTCAACCCGCACTCCGAGCTGTACCGCGAGCACCCGGACTGGATCCTGGCCACCGGCCAGCGCATCCCTCCGGAGGAACGGAGCCAGCAGATCCTCGACCTCACCCAGCCAGGCGCCTACGCGCATGTGCTGGAGCAGATGACGACGGTGCTGTCGGGGTGCGAGGTGGATTACGTCAAGTGGGATCACAACCGCGACGCCGTGGACGCCGGCTCCGCTGCCGTGGCAGGGCGCCCGGCGATCCACGCGCAGACGCTGGCCTTCTACCGGCTGCTCGATGAGCTGCGCGCCCGGTTCCCCCGCCTGGAATGGGAGTCCTGCGCCTCGGGCGGCGGCCGGATCGACCTCGAGGTCCTGCGGCGCGCCGAGCGGGTGTGGACCTCGGACCAGAACGACGCCCTGGCCCGGCAGGCCATCCAACGCTGGACGACGCAGCTGGTCGCGCCGGAGTACCTGGGCGCGCACGTCAGCGCGCCGCAATCGCACCAGACCCGCCGGCTGCTGCCGTTAGACTTTCGGGCCGGCACCGCGCTGTTCGGCCACTTCGGCGTCGAATGGGACATCACATCGGCGAGCGAGGCCGACCTCGCCACCCTCGCGAGGTGGATCGAGCTGTACAAATCCCAGCGCGAGCTGTTGCACGGTGGCCGGATGGTCCGGCTCGACTCGGCGGTGCGCGACGCCTGGGTCCACGGGGTGATCGCACCCGACAGGTCTGCTGCGGTGGTGGCGTACGCGCAGCTGGACGAGTTGACGCACGAGCCGCCGAGGTGGCGGGTGCCGGGACTGGACCCGGCGCGCCGGTACGCGGTGACTCGGATCGACCCGGCCGCCTGGCCGCGCTACGAGGCGCCCGCGACCGGCCCGCTGAGCGGGGCCGTGCTGTCGGAGCTGGGGCTGCCCGGGCCACCGCCGGCGCCGCTGTCGGTGATCGTGCTGCGCCTGCAAGCCGTCGACTGAAGTTCGGCCGTCGACTGAAGTTCGGCCGTCGACTGAAGCCCGGCCCGGCGAAGTGAGCTACAGCCAGCCGGCGCGTCTGAACGTCAGATAGAGCGCGCCGGCCAGCAGCGCGATGACGACCACGCTGGAGACGAAGCCGGAGTGGTCGCCGAAGCCGGGGTAGGGCACGTTCTGGCCGTAGAAGCCGGTGACCGCGGTGGGAATGGCGATCAGCGCGGTGTAGGACGTCAGCTTCTTCATGATCGTGTTGAGCCGGGCGTCCTGCAGGGAGAGGTTGGTCTCGAAGACCGAGCTGACCATGTCTCGCAGCGACTCGGTCCACTCGGCGGCCCGCAGCACGTGGTCGTAGAGGTCCTCCAGGTAGGGCCGCAGCTCCGGCGGGACGTCGGCGTCGCGCCGCGCCAGGGTGTTGACCACCTCGCGCATCGGCAGCACCGCCCGGCGGGTCCGGACGAGTGACTTGCGCAGCGCGAAGGTCCGCCGTTGCAGCTGGTGCTCGCCCTTGGGCTGCTCGAACAGCAGGTCCTCCAGGTCCTCGATCTCGTCGTCGAGGGCCTGCACGACCTCGAATTGGCCGTCCACCAGCACGTCGAGCATTCCCCAGGCCAGCGCCCTGACCCCGTGGCGCATCAGCTCGGCGTTCTCGTCCCAGCGTTGGACGACGGTGTCGACGTCGAACCACTGGCCGGTGTGCACGGTGACGAATGCCTGCTTGAGCACGAAGGCCGACACCGGCAGGTCACTGAGCTCACCGCTGTCGCGGTCGAGCTTGAGCGCGCGGGCGGTGAGAAAGGTGTGCGTGGAGTAGCGCGAGGCCTTCGGGCGCTCGTGGTGGGCCACCGCGTCCTCAATCGCCAGCTTGTCCAGCGACAGCTCCTCGCCGAGTTCGGCGAGCAGGGCCGCGTCCGGGGACTGCAGGTCGGCCCAGACCATGCAGTCGGGCTGGTCGAGGTAGTCGGAGAGCTCGGAGAAGGGAAAGTCCTCCTTCTCCAGGACTCCGTCGCGCCAGAGTCGGGTGCGGATGGCAGCTTCGGTCATGCCCTACACCTCCTGCGCCCGGGTCCTGGCCGTCCGGGCGACCGTATCGTTGCGAAGCATGTCATGGAATGCGTCGCAGCTGCCCTCGTTCGCCGGCCGGACGGCGCTGGTCACCGGCGCCAACTCCGGCATCGGCTGGCAGACCGCGCTGGAGCTGGCCAGGCACGGCGCCCGGGTCCGGTTGGCCAGCCGCGACGCCGGTCGTGGCGAGGCGGCGGCGCGCCGGATCAGGGAGCAGGCGCCGGGCGCCGACATCGAGCCGGTGCGGCTGGACCTGGCCTCACTCGCCTCGATCAAGGACGTGGCCGAGGGCTGGGAGGGTCCGTTGCACCTGCTGGTCAACAACGCCGGGGTGATGGCGCCGCCGAGCCTGCGGCAGACCTCCGACGGCTTCGAGCTGCAGTTTGGCACCAACCACCTGGGCCACTTCGCGCTGACCGGCCGGCTGCTGCCGGCGCTGCTGTCGGCCGGCGGTTCCGGCGGCGTCGCCCGGGTGGTGACGGTGTCCTCGCTGCTGCACCGGGGCGGCCAGCCCGGCCGGTTGCGCGGTGAGCCCGAGCCGGGCTACTCGCCGCAGCGGGCCTACGCCGACTCCAAGCTGGCCAACGTGCTGTTCGCGCTGGAACTGCAGCGCCGCGCCGAGGCGCACGCGGCCCCGCTGACTTCGACGGCTGCCCATCCCGGCGTGTCGAGGACCAATCTGATGCTCAATCCGGACGGGATGGGCGCCAAGCCGCTGGCGCGCGTGGTGCGCAACACCGTGGGCCAGCTGATGTTCCAGTCTGCGGCGGCCGGCGCCCAGCCGACGCTGTACGCCGCCAGCGTCGCCGCGCCCGGCTCCTACAGCGGCCCGCAGTGGCCCGGCGGCATGCGCGGACCGGCCGGGCCGGCGCAGCCGAGCAGGACGGCACAGGACCCTCAGCTGGCCGCTCAGCTGTGGGATCTGAGCGAGGAGCTGACTGGAGTCCGCTACCAGTGGGCGGCGAGTCGGCCCTGACCGTTCGCTGCGCTGCCCGGCCCTGACCCCGCTTAGCAGCCAGGTTGTCATCACCATGAGAACGAGCGCTGGCAGCAACCGGCGGGAGCGGCGCGCCCAGGAAGGCGGCCGAGTTGGGCTGGCCCTGGACCCTCTCGTCGCTGAGAGCGTGGCCTGACCCGGTGCATTCTTGTAAGCCGAGTATTTCGCAACCTTAACAAATAAGACGAAATGCCTATTCGCCCAAGATCATTTGGCACCATACTTAACCCCACATCGCGGCACCGCCGCCAGAACCCAGGGGAACACCATGCGTATGCCCAAGACCGCAGCCAGGCTCGCGCTAGTAGGGGTGGCCGTCACAGTCAGCGCCATGCTGTCACCGGCCACGGCCACGGCCGCAGCGATGCCTGCCGGTGACGGCTCGCTCGTCCTTGTTTACCGTTACTTCTCGGGCGGAGAGCTCGTCGGCCAACGGGGCTGCGACGACTGGGGAATTGTCACTTCGAGCCGCAGCAGCATGTACCTGAACTGCGACGGCACTGGCGGCTAGACCTGGCCGCCCAACCCAGGGTCCGCGTCCGCAACCGAGGAGATGGTGAAGCCGACCCCGCGTCCCCCGCCTGAGTCGGCCCTGACCGCCCGGCTGCGCCGCTCGGGGTTGGCGGGCCGCTCTGCGAGAATGACCGGGTGCAGACCGACACCGTGCTCGTCGTTGACTATGGCGCGCAGTACGCGCAGCTGATCGCTCGCCGGGTGCGTGAGGCGAACGTCTACTCCGAGATCGTCCCCTCCTCGATGCCGGTGGCCGACATGCTCGCCCGCGAGCCCAAGGCGATCATCCTCTCCGGCGGGCCGGCCTCGGTGTACGCGCCGAACGCGCCCGTCGTAGACCCCGGGTTGTTCGAGGGCGGCGTCCCGGTGTTCGGCATCTGCTACGGCTTTCAGGCGATGACCCAGGCGCTCGGCGGCGAGGTGGCCAACACCGGCGGCTCGGAGTTCGGCCGGACGCTGCTGTCGATCTCCGCGCCCGGGACGCTGTTCGGCAACGTCGATAGCGCGCGCGGCGATCTGCGGCAGGTCTGGATGTCGCACGGGGACGAGGTGACCCGGGCGCCTGAGGGGTTCACAGTGACCGCCTCGTCGGCGGGCGCTCCGGTGGCGGCCTTCGAGGACACCGGCCGCGGCCTGGCCGGCGTGCAGTTCCATCCTGAGGTGCTGCACACCGAGCACGGCCAGCAGCTGCTGAAGAACTTCCTCTACGACATCGCCGGGTTGAAGCCCACCTGGACCGACGCCAACATCATCGATGAGCAGGTCGAGCTGATCCGCAGGCAGGTCGGGGACTCCCGGGTGATCTGCGGGCTGTCCGGCGGGGTGGACTCGGCGGTGGCCGCGGCGCTGGTGCAGCGCGCGGTCGGCGACCAGCTGACCTGCGTGTTCGTCGACCACGGGCTGCTGCGGGCCGGCGAGGCCGAGCAGGTCGAGACCGATTTCGTCGCCGCCACCGGGGTGTCGCTGAAGATCGTCGACGCGCGCCAGCAGTTTCTGGACGCCCTCGCCGGGGTGGTCGACCCGGAAGCCAAGCGCAAGATCATCGGACGGGAGTTCATCCGGTCCTTCGAGCAGGCCGAGCGCGAGCTGATCGCTTCTACCGTTTCCGGCCCGCCGTTCGAGTTTCTGGTGCAGGGCACGTTGTATCCGGACGTGGTGGAGTCCGGCGGCGGCGCCGGGACCGCCAACATCAAGAGCCATCACAACGTCGGCGGCCTGCCCGATGACCTGCAGTTCTCCCTGGTGGAGCCGCTGCGGGCGCTGTTCAAGGACGAGGTGCGCCGGGTCGGCCTGGAGCTCGGGCTGCCCGAGGAGATCGTCTGGCGCCAGCCGTTCCCCGGGCCCGGTTTGGCGATCCGGATCGTCGGGGCGGTGGACGCTGAGCGGTTGGAGATCCTGCGCCGGGCGGACTCGATCGCCCGGGCCGAGCTGTCGGCGGCGGGGCTGGACCGTGAGATCTGGCAGTGCCCGGTGGTGCTGCTGGCTGACGTGCGCTCGGTCGGGGTGCAGGGTGACGGGCGTTCCTACGGGCATCCGATCGTGCTGCGGCCGGTGTCGTCGGAGGACGCGATGACCGCCGACTGGACCCGGGTTCCCTATGACGTGCTGGAGAAGATCTCGACCCGCATCACCAACGAGGTGCGCGAGGTGAACCGGGTGGTGCTGGACGTGACCAGCAAGCCGCCGGGCACCATCGAGTGGGAGTAGGGCCCGGTCAGGTCCCGGTGGTGCGAGCTAACATCGTGGTGGGCCTGAGCGGCTCACCACGCTCGCTGACGAACCTCCGAAACAGCCGGAGCATAAGAAGACAGATCTGGCAGGAGAAGTCATGGCACTGGGTGGTATCGGTGGTATCGCGAAGCTGGCGCAGAAGGCGCGTGGCTACGCGCAGGCCAATCCTGACAAGGTGAGGAAGGCCCTCGACCAGGCGGGAAGGCTGGCCAACAAGCGAACCGGCGGACGGCACGGCCGCCAGATCGACTCGATGGGCGACAAGGCGGCGGACTTCCTCGCGCCGGACAAGCGGCAGGACCCGCCGACCACACGGTAAGCAGGCCGACCTGACGGGCCCTTGCGGCTTTCGGTTGGCCAAGAGTCAACCCGTGCGGCGGAAGTCTGTGACGTCGGGGAGCCTCTGGAAGCCTGCTGAGGCGTAGGTCGCCACAGCGCCGGCGTTGGCGCTCGGCGTGCACACCATCGCGCTTGAGGAACCCATCTCCCGCAGTGCGGCTGCCGCCGCGATCGAGATGGCGGTTCCGTAGCCGTGCCCCCGGTGATCTCGGTGGACGCCCATCGGCTCCAGCAAGCCGGGCCGTCCCTGACCGGCCGACCACACGGTGACAGCGGCGACCGCCTCGTCATGCGCGTCATAGGCGACCAGGCACCGGGCCCGGCGGTAGGGCGGCGCCGAGATCATCGTCAACCAGCGCTCAAGTGTGAACGTCGAGTTGGCAAACGCCGCCCGCTGCACTGCTACTCGATCGCGCGCATCGCGCGGTTTCACGATCGCGACCCGTAATGCGCAGTCCTCCACCTGTCCCGTGAGGTCACGACACAGCGGCGTCCACGGCTCATCGGGAACCCAGCCGCTGTCGTGCAGAAGTTCTCGCAACGCTGTACCGAAGCGGGCCTCGACGAGCGCGGTCCCAGCGGGCAGGACTGCGCCCGCCGGGTCGGAGATATCGGCCATCAGCCGCGCTGCGAGCAGGTCGTCCTTCTCAGCACTCGGTGCGATGGCCATGCGGATCAGCCGGGAATCATCTACGACGCCGACAGCCGCAATCCGTCCGTCACGGCGCCACACCCTGACGTTCTGGGCAAGTTCCTCGGCGCCAAGGCGCCAGTGCCAGCCAAGGTCACCAGGGTGAAGCTGTACCGGCACGCCGTCCTGCTGCCAGAGGGCCACCGCGTCGACGACCTCGTCCAGGAAGGCCTGCGTCGCCGTCTGCACCGTGATCGACATGAGCCGATCAAACTCCGCAACCGTCGCAGCGGCAACACCGTTCCGCACGCCCCATCAAGCGCACAGCGGTCGCACAAGCTCCGCACACCCTTTTCCAGGGTGACCCGGGCAACGTGGTTGTCACCGACGACCACGCGCCTAGACCGGAGCCTTTCATGCCGCCCCAGCACGCAGCTGACCCCCATCACGAGATCGACGACCACGACCGCGGGTTGGAGTTCGACCTGCAGACCCTGAGCCGGCGCGGCGCGCTGACGATGATGGGAGCTGGCCTGCTGGCACTCGCCGGGTGCTCAACAGCCGCCAAGGTGACCTCGGCCGGGTCATCGACAGCATCGACGGCGACCTCGGCTGGGTCTTCTCCGACAACGGCTTCGACTGCGGCATCCTCTGCGGCCGGCGGCAGGTCGGCCGCCCCCCAGTCCTACAGCGAGATCCCTGACGAGACAGCCGGACCGTTTCCCGGAGACGGCTCCAACGGCCCGAACGCGCTGGCCATGAGCGGGATCGTGCGCAGTGACATCCGGTCGAGCTTCGGCAGCTCCACGACCACCGCCAAGGGCGTCCCCCTGACGGTCAAGCTGACGCTGCGTGATTCGGCCAACGGATACAAAGTTCTCAAGGGCGCCGCGGTGTACCTGTGGCACTGCGACATCGACGGTCAGTACTCGATGTACTCCCAGAACATCAGCGGTGAGAACTACCTGCGCGGCGTGCAGGCATCTGACGCTGACGGCCAGGTCACGTTCACAACGATTTTTCCGGGCGCCTATGACGGCAGGTGGCCGCACATGCACTTCGAGGTGTACTCCAGCCTGGCCAACGCCACCGCGGCCGGAAAGATCGTCGCGACCTCCCAGCTCGCCCTGCCCGAGGAGGCGTGCGCGAAGGTGTACGCGACCTCGGGCTACGAGCAGAGCGTGGCAAACCTGACGCGGACCTCGTTGACCTCGGACAACGTGTTCGGTGAGGACGGCGGCATCCACCAACTGGCGACGATGAGCGGTTCAGTGTCGAGTGGGTACACCGCCTCGTTGACGATCGGCGTCTGACCAGGCCGCGGGTTCGGCACGAGGCGCGCGCGCCGTGCCGGTGGGCGGCCTCTGCGATGATCGAGGACATGACGACGAGCTGGACCGAGAGCTTGTGGTCCGACATCGAACCGACGTACACCGCCATCCTTGAGCACCCGTTCCTGCAAGGCCTCACCGCTGCGACGCTGCCGCCGGACCGGTTCGCCTACTACGTGGCCCAGGACGCGCACTACCTGCGCGACTACGCCCGCGCGCTCGCGGTGGTGGCGGCGAAGGCGCCGGATCACACGACGGCGGGCATGTTCGCCCGACATGCGGCGGGCGCCGTCGACGTCGAGCTGGCGCTGCACGCCACGTTGCTGCCGCAGCTGGGACTGGACCCCGCCGAGCTGGACCAGGTACCGGTGTCGCCGACGACGCTGAGCTACACCAGCTACCTGCTGGCGACGGTGTACGGCGGCAGCTTCGCCGAGGGAGTGGCCGCGGTGCTGCCGTGTTACTGGATCTATGCCCGGGTCGGCGCCGCGCTGCTGGAACAGGGTTCTCCGGATGCCCGGTATCAGCGCTGGATCGACACCTACGCCGGCGCGGACTTCGAGGCGACGGTGGCCGAGGTCCTGGCGCTGGCGGAGAAGATCGGCCCGGATCTCAACCCTGTCGAGGACAGCCGCGCCCGTAAGCATTTCGCTGTCACGGCTCGCTATGAGTGGATGTTCTGGGACGCGGCCTGGCGCGCCGAGCAGTGGCCGGTCATGACGCCGCCGCATTCTGGGCCGGCTGGCTGAGTTGGATCTTGGAGCTGGGCTGAGCCATCCCGAACCGTCTGCGGCAATGCCGCGTAGCTGGCGCTGATGTCCTCGTTTGGCCCGATTCGGCATGTGAACCTTGAAGATTCGGCAAAGCCAGGTGCTATGAAACCGCCGGATTTCGGCGATGATTTGATGATGAGCGCCTTCGGTAGCACTGACGGCCCTGCCCAGGGCGAGCTGTCGCGGCTGGCTGCCCTGCACGCTCTTGACGTGCTGGACCAGCCCCGCACTCCTCAGCTGGACGGCCTGGCCCGGCTGGCCGCGTTCGTGTGCGGAACGCCGACCGCGGTGGTGAACCTGATCGATGCGACCAGGCAATTCTCCGCCGCCGCCTACGGCTGCGAGCCGGCTGACGTGCCTCGGGCCGACGCCATGTGCAGCACGAGCATCCAGTCCCTGGATGTCAGTTACACCCCGGACGCTCCCGCCGACCCCCGGTGGGCTGACAACCCGTACGTGAACTGCGCGATCGACCCGATCCGCCTCTACGCTTCAGCCCCGCTGATCCTGCCTGGCGGTGAGGTCATCGGCTCGGTCTGCGCGTTCAGCGGGCGGCGCCAGGAGCTGAGCCGCGTGCAACTGGAGCGGCTGCGCGACATCGCCGAGCAGGTGGTGCTGGTGCTTCAGCTCGGTCAGGACGCCGACCGGCTAGGACATGCCGCGACCCGGGACTACCTCACCGGCCTGCCCAATCGCGCCCTGTTCTCCCAGGCGCTGGCCCTGGCGATGGCCAGACACCAGCGCGGCGCCACGACCCCCACAGTGACCTTTCTCGATCTCGACCGGTTCAAGGCGGTGAACGACACCTACGGCCACGCTGTAGGTGACGAGTTGCTCCGAGCCGTGGCCCAGCGGTTGCTGGAGACCGTTCGAGCCACCGACCTGCTGGCTCGGCTCTCCGGCGACGAGCTGGTCGTCCTGTCCGAGGTGGCCGGCGGTGAGGCCGATGGGACCCCGGTGCTGCAATGGCGGCTGCGTGACGCCTTCGCCGAGCCCTTTCAGCTGTCCTGCGGTGAGCTGCGCATCGGCGCGTCCATAGGCTCGGCGACGGCCGCTGACGGTGACACCCCCGCCAGCCTGTTGGCTCGCGCCGACGCGGCGATGTATGAGCTCAAGCACCGGCGGCCCGCGCGGCTGCGCTGAGAAGTCTTCAGCGGCGACACAACCGCTGGTCGCGGCCGTCTGCCGGTGCAACCATTGCCCCGACCAGACGTCTCTGCAGGTAGCACCACGAATGGGTGGTGCGCCGAGCCGGGGGCGGTGGCCATGAGGACGACGATGGTGCGGAACAAGGATGTGCCGGTGCAGCTCTCACCGGTGGAGGACGCCGACTCCGCGGTGGCCGCGCTCTTTGAGTCCCATCGGCTGGCGATGGTGCGGTTGGCGCTGCTGCTTGTCGATGACCGCGAGACCAGCGAGGACGTGGTGCAGGACGCCTTCGCGTCCCTGCACCGGCGCTGGCCGGCGCTGGCTGACCGCGAGGCGGCGGTCAGCTACCTGCGTAGCTGCGTGCTCAACGGCTCCCGCTCGGTGCTGCGCCGACGCCGCACGGTCCGCCGTAACCCCCAGCCGTCAGCCGGTGACTTGACGGCCGAGGCCGCCGACGGCCGCCTGCTGCTGGCCGAAGAGCATCGCCAGGTGATGGCCGCCATGCGGAGGCTGCCACGCCGGCAACGGGAGGTGATCGTGCTGCGCTACTGGTCAGAACTCACCGAAGCGCAAGTCGCGGCCACGCTCGGCATCTCGCTGGGCGCGGTCAAATCCAACGCATTCCACGGTCGCCAAGCCATCGCGGCAGCACTCGGAGGTGCCGAATGAACACCATCGACGACCGGATCGCGGCTGCCCTGAACGCTCAGGCGCACTCGCTGACCGAAGACGACCTGTCACCGGCCTCGCCCCCGGTCAGCCGCTGGAGGCAACCTGAGCGGTCTCGCTGGGCGGCTCCGTTGCTGGCGGCGGCAGTCGTGGGCATTGTGGCGGCGGGCACCGTCACGGCGGTGCAGATGAGCCGTTCTGACTCCGCCGGCCCGGTGACCCCGCCGGCTGTCTCCGTTCAGCCCCTGCCCAGCGAGGCCCCGTCGGAGTCGGCGAGCCAACCTGCCCCCTCGCAGTCGGCCAGCCAGGCCGCGCCTTCGCAGTCGGCGAGCCAGCCCGCCCCCTCGCAGTCGGCCAGCCAGCCCGCCCCCTCGCAGTCGGCCAGCCAACCCGCCCCCTCGCAGTCGGCCAGCCAACCCGCGCCGTCGGCGACTGCCACTGCGTCAGGACCAGCGACGGGCGCGCAGCCCCCGCCAGGGGTGTATGAGCGCTACCAGCCGTTGTGGCCGTTCGGCAGCTACGAGGCGGCCGAGGAATGGCGGACGAAGGGCGGTGGATCTCAGCCATGGCACCTCGACCCCGAGGAGACCGCGCTGAACTTCACCCGCTCCTACCTGGGGTTCACCGAGCTCGACCAAGTGACCGGGACGTTCCTCGACGACTTGGGCGCCCACGTGGGGATCGGCTACCGCGACCCCAACGGCACGCTGCGCACCGCGGCCACGCTGCACCTGGTCCAGTACGGCACAGCCGATGACTCACCGTGGGAGGTGGTCGGCAGCGACGACACGACGCTGTCGCTGGAGAAGCCGGCCTACGGATCGCACGTGAGCTCGCCGATGACCATCGGCGGCCACATCAGCGGAGTCGATGAGAACATCGAGGTGGCAGTGCTGCGGCTGACCGCCGACGGGGCCGACCGGGCCACGCTGGCGCAGGTGCCGGCCGGTGGCGAGCACGCTCCGTGGACGACCGGGCCGGTCTCGTTCGCACAGCGTGGGGTGTTGACCATCGTGGCGAGCACCGGTGGGCACCTGCAGAAGGTAGAGCGGTTCGCCATCCACGGTGTGCACACCTGATAGCGAGCCTGGTGAGTTCAGCGCTGGGTCAGCCGTGCCGAGCCGGCATCGGATGACCCAGCGCTGGACCTTGTGCGCTGAACCGGCTTGAGGGGCTGCTCAGCGCGGCGCGCGGTGAGTGGCCAGCACCGCCTCGAGATCGCTGAGCTCGGCGCGCAGCTCCTCGGCGCGCTGCTGGGCCTGCAGCCGCGCGGTCTCGTTAATCTCGGCCACCGCCTCGGACAACCCGGCCTGGTCGAGTAGTTCGGCGATCGCGGTCACCACCCCGGGCGACACCGCGACGTTCTTGATCACCGTCCGAGCGCCACGGCTGGCGCTCACCGACCAGGACGCGCCGGTCGAGCTGATCGTCAGGCTGACCATCGGAGCCGCCGGGGTCTTGCGTCGGCGGTTGGCCGGCACTGCCGCAGCGCTGGTCGGCGGCGCTGAGCTCGAAGCCGCTGAGCCTGCCGTTGCGGGTGACGTCGCTGCGGGGGACGCTGCCGCGGCAGCCGGTGGCGCCGCTGCCCGCGACGCGGCTGCGGCGACTGAGGCCTCGCCTGGCTCAGCGGCGGGAGCGGCCGGGCTGGGCGCGGCCGACTTGCCCGCTGACCGTGGCTGGGCGGCTGCCCGCTGCTGAGCGGCTGGGCCGGGCGCGGCCGACTTGCCCGCTGTCCGCGGTGTGGCGGCTGCCCGCGGCTGAACAGCGCGAGCGGCCGGGCGCGCGGCGGCCCTGCCGAGGCTCAGCTCGGCCGGCGCGAAGGCCAGCTCGTCGGCGACGCCGTTGACCTTGACCCGGACGGTCAGAAAGTCGACCCCGTCGACGGCCGGGTCACCGATCCGCACGACCGCGCCGGACGCGCCCGCCTCGAACTGCGGCCCGGACAGCGAGACCCGCGGCCGCCGGCCCTCCTCGAGCTGGCTGCGCAACCGGGCCACGTCCTCCTCGGTCAAGCCGCTGGGCTTCTTGCGCCGTGGTGGCATTGCCTGTCCTCCTGCCTTCGCCCCGCAGGAAACTGCGGTCAGCGCGGCTCAGCGCTGAAAGCGTCGTGTGACGTCCGCAGTCTGTCATTGCGCGGCACTGGCCCGCCGTGGCCCCTCAGCTGTTCTCGGTGACCGGAAGCGCCGGCAGGCTGTACAGGTCCAACCGGCGGACCAGCTGGTCGATCAGCTCCGGATCGGCGCCCCGCTCGGACCGGGCGGCGAGCAGCTCTTCCCGCGCGGCGCCGAGCATCTGTTGCAACCCGAGCAGGAAGTCACCGCGATCGGTCGCCTTGCCAGCGGCCGAGCTGTGCTGGGAGTCGCTGAGCTGGGCGTTGAGCCGCACCAGCAGGTCGGTCGGAAAGGCGTTGAGCCGGTCCCACACCTCGACTCCGAAGTCCACCTCGTCCTGCAGGCGGTTCAGCGCCTCCGCGGCCGCGTGCGCGGCTCGCTCGACCAGTGCCGCCTCGGCCTCGTCGGCGTCGCGCGAGCTGGGCTTGACGCCGAGCAGCCGCACCAGGGTGGGCAGCGTCAGGCCCTGCAGGACCAGGGTCACCAGCACCACCGAGAAGGCGATGAACAGGATCCGGTCCCGAGCAGGGAAAGGATCGCCGGCGTCGGTGACGGTGGGAATGGCCAGGGCGAGCGCGACGGTGGCCACCCCGCGCATGCCGGCCCACCACACCACCACCGTCTCTCGCCACCCGATCGGGACGTCGGTGTCGCGCTGGCGCTGCAGCCGGCGGCTCGCGCTCCGGCCGCTGAGCGCGTCGTCGAGGGCGCCGGCTTGCAATCGTCGGTAGAACCGTCTGGCCAGCAGAACCGAGGGCAGCAGGTAGATCAGCCGCACCGCCACCACCACCGCGACGACGGCTGTCGTCTCGGCCACCAGGGACGTCCAGCGCGCTCCGATCGCCTGGAACGCGGTCTGGAACTCCAAGCCGACCAGGCCGAAGGCGATCCCGGTCACCAGGGTCTCGGTCATCGACCAGAACACGTCGGTGGTCAACCGGCCTTGCGCGTCAGCGGCGTCGACCGGCCGCGACACCGAGTACAGCGTGTACACCAGCACAGCCAGCACCCCGGAGCCGTGCAGCTCCTCGGCCATGACGTAGGTCGCGGTCGGCGCCAGCACCGACAGCAGCACCTGCGGCCGCGGGTCACCCGATCCCAGCAGCGCGATCAGCCGGGTGAATCCCCAGCCGAAGGCAAAGCCGACCACCAGGGCCAGCACCGCGGCCAGCAGCAGCTTGGTCGCCGCCTCGCCCGGGGAGAAGGAACCGCCGACCACGGCTGCGATCGCCACCTGGTAGAGCACCAGCGCGGCCACGTCGTTGAACAGGCCCTCGCCTTCGAGCATCGACACCAGCCGGCGGGGCAGGTGCAGCTTGCTGGCGATCGCGGTGGCGGCGACCGGGTCCGGTGGTGACACCAGCGCGCCCAGCGCCACGGCGCCGGCCAGTGAGATCCCGGGCACCACCGCCGAGGCCACTGAGGCGACGGCGGCAGTGGTGACCATGACCAGGGCGACGGCGAGCAGCAGGATCGGCCGGGCGTTGGCGGCCCAGAACCGCCAGGACGTCTTGCGGGCCGCGGCGTAGAGCAGCGGCGGCAGCACCAGCGGCAATATCAGGTCAGGCTCGACAACCAC
Source organism: Jatrophihabitans sp. (assembly GCA_036399055.1). Classification (NCBI taxonomy): domain Bacteria; kingdom Bacillati; phylum Actinomycetota; class Actinomycetes; order Jatrophihabitantales; family Jatrophihabitantaceae; genus Jatrophihabitans; species Jatrophihabitans sp. The sequence continues at coordinate 320,083 of DASWNX010000029.1, read as the reverse complement.
CTGCGGGACCTGGGGGATCGCGGCCAGCACGATTCCGAAGAGCGTGACCAGCACCGGCCAGGGCAGGTTGATCTTCGACGAGACCGGGATCAGGACCGCGGTCGCGAACAGGACGGCGGCCACCAAAGCGAGCTGTTCCACTGCCTCACCTCCGTCCGGATCACCAACTTACCGACCAGGGTGAAATCGCTCAGCCTTCGAGCAGGCCGTCCACGTCCGGTGCTCACCCCGGGCGGAGCACCGTCCGCAGGTTGTCCAGGACGGCACTGTCCTCGATGGTGGACGGGACCACCGGGTCGACACCGTCAGCGAGCTGGCGCATCGTCGCGCGCAGGATTTTCCCCGACCGGGTCTTGGGCAGGCCGGCGACGACGTCGACCCGCGACAGTGATGCTATCGGACCGACCACGTCGCGCACCCGGGCGCTGAGCTCGGCGCCCAGCTGCTCCGGCGAGCCTGACCAGCCGCTCTTGGTGACCACGAGCGCGCGCGGCACCTGCCCCTTCAGCGCGTCCCCGACGCCGATCACCGCGCACTCGGCGACGGCGGGATGATCGGCCAGCGCCGCCTCGAGCTGGCCGGAGGAGAGCCGGTGGCCGGCCACGTTCATCACGTCATCGGTGCGCCCGAGCACGAAGAGGTAGCCGTCGGAGTCGATATAACCGCCGTCGCCGGTCAGGTAGTAGCCCTCGAACGCCGACAGGTAGGACTCGACGTAGCGCTGGTCATCGCCCCAGACCTGCTGGCTGACGCCCGGTGGCAGCGGCAGCTTCAGGCAGATCGCGCCCTCCTCGCCGACGCCCAGCTGCTGGCCGTCGGGGCCGAGGATCCGCACGTCGTAGCCCGGCGCCGGCGCCGTCGGCGAGCCCGGCTTGATGGGCATCGGCTCGAGCCCGCGCAGGTTGGCCGCGATAGGCCAGCCGGTCTCGGTCTGCCACCAGTGATCCACCACCGGGATGCCCAGCCGGGCACTGGCCCACTCATAGGTCGCCGGGTCCAGCCGCTCACCGGCCACGAACAGCGCCTGCAACGAGCTGAGGTCGTGCCGGGCGACCAGCTCGCCGTCCGGGTCCTCGCGCTTGACCGCACGCAGCGCGGTCGGCGAGGTGAACAGCGCCTTGACCCGGTAGTCGGCGACCAGGCGCCAGAACGCCGCGGCGTCCGGGGTGCCCACCGGCTTGCCCTCGTAGAGCACGGTCGTCGCGCCGGTGAGCAGCGGCGCGTACACGATGTAGGAGTGCCCGACGACCCAGCCGACGTCGCTGGCGGTCAGCATCACCTCGCCGGGGCCGACGTCGTAGATGTTGGCCATCGACCACCGCAGCGCCACGGCGTGCCCGCCGTTGTCACGGACGATGCCCTTGGGCCGGCCGGTCGTTCCGGAGGTGTAGAGGATGTACAGCGGGTCGGTGGCCTTGAGCTCGACGCATTCAGCCGGGGCGATCAACCCGGCCCGCATCATCTCTCGCCAGTCGAGGTCGCGCTCGCCCATGCTCGCCTGCAGCTGCGGCCGTTGCACGATGAGGCAGCTGTCGGGTTGGTGGCTGGACAGCTCCAGCGCCCGGTCGAGCAGCGGCTTGTACTCGATCAGCCGGCTCGGCTCGATGCCGCAGGACGCCGAGACGATGACCTTGGGCCGGGCGTCGTCGATGCGGGCGGCCAGCTCGTTGGCGGCGAACCCGCCGAACACCACCGAGTGAACCGCGCCGATCCGCGCGCAGCCGAGCATCGCGATCACGGCCTCGGGGATCATCGGCAGGTAGATCAGCACCCGGTCGCCCTGGTCGACGCCGAGCGCGCGCAGCACTCCGGCGAACTTGGCGGTCAGCTCGGTGAGCTGGGTGTAGGTGTACTCGCGCCGGGTGTCGGTGACCGGCGAGTCATAGATCAGGGCCGCCTGCTCGCCCCGGCCGGCCACCACGTGCCGGTCCAGGGCGTTGTAGCAGGTGTTGAGGGCGCCGTCGGGAAACCAGCGGCTCAACGGGGCCTGGGTGGAGTCGAGCACCACCGAGGGCTTGTGGATCCAGGTGATCGCGGTGGCCGCCTGCGCCCAGAACCGGTCGGGGTCACTCAGGCTCAGCCGGTAATCCTGCGCATAGCTCATGGTGCGGATAGTGCCGTACCCACTGCGTGATCGCCACGTCCGCGGATGGTGAAGATCGAGAGGGCGGCCAGCACGCACAGCATGCCGGCGGTCAGCCAGGCGATCCGGTAGTCACCGGTGTGCTGGCGGATGACGCCGGCGAAGGCCGCGGCCAGGCCGGCGCCGACCATGTGCGAGGCGAACACCCAGCCGAACACCAGGCCGGCCCTCTGCGGACCGAAATGCTCCCGGCACAGCGCCACGGTGGGCGGCACCGTGGCCACCCAGTCCAGGCCGTAGAAGACGATGAACAGGAACAGCGGCGGGCTCACCGTCGGGCCGAGCACCGACGGCATGATCAGCAGCGACAGTCCGCGCAAGCCGTAGTAGGCCAGCAGCAGGTTGCGCGGGTCGACCCGGTCGGTGAGCCAGCCCGAGCCGATGACGCCGATGATGTCGAAGACGCCGATCAGGGCCAGCAGGTTGGCCGCCGTGGTGGGCGGGATGCCGTGATCGTGGGCGGCCGGGATGAAGTGCGAGCCGACCAGGCCGTTGGTGGACCAGCCGCAGATGAAGAAGGTCCCCATCAGCACCCAGAACGGCCAGCTGCGCGAGGACTCGGTCAGCGCGGCGATCGCGGCCCGGCCGGGATTGCGTCGAGGGATCACCGGCGGCGTCCAGCCCGGCTCGGCGCCGTAGGGGACCTGGCCGACGCTGGCGGGTGAGTCGGCCAGCAGCCACAGCACGAACGGGATCAGCAGCAGCGAGAACGCCGCGACCACGAACACCGCGGTGCGCCAGCCGTGGCTGTTGATCAGGTAGGCCAGAGGCGGCAGGAAGACCAGCTGGCCGGTGGAGGACGCCGCCGAGAAGATGCCGGTGACCAGGCCCCGGTTGGTGACGAACCACCGCTCGGCGAGGATCGCGCCGAACACCAGGGCCATCGAGCCGGTGCCGATCCCGATGGCGAACCCCCAGGCCAGCACCAGCTGCCAGGACGAGGCCATCACGGTGGTGGCCAGGCAGCCGAGGGCGACCAGTGCGAGCGCCATGGCTACCATCCGGCGGATTCCGAAGCGCTCCATCAGGGCGGCGGCGAACGGGGCGGTCAGGCCGTAGACCACCAGGTTGACGGTGATCGCCAGGGAGGTGGTCGAGCGTGACCAGCCGAACTGCAGCTCGATCGGCTCGATCAGCGCTCCGGTGCTGGACCGGAACGCGGCGGTGGCGATCAGCGCGAAGAACGTGATCCCCGCGACCGCCCAGGCGCGGTGAAACCGTGGAGTCCTGGCGCCGGGCGGTCCGACCTGGATGGGCTGGACATGCTCGGCTGACTGCTCAGCGGTGGTCATGTGGTCGCACGAGACTCGACATCGGCCGTGCTCCTTCCCACGATGTGCTGCAGCGTGCGGTGGCTCTGAATCTGTCAAGAGTCTGCTGATGGGCTCCATTCCCTCCCACCGCCGCGATTCAGCCCGCCTGGTCTGGCGGGTCACTGCCGGTTGACCCGCTGGTTGCGTCTGGGGGTGCGGGTCGGATCGATCCAGGCAGGCGGGATCCAGCGGGGTTGGCCGTCGGCCATCCGGCATTCCCAACCGCCACGGGTGAACTCTCGGTGATGGTAGCCGCAGACCAGCGTGAGGTTGTCCAGATCAGTCGTGCCGCCGTCGGCCCAGGCGGTGATGTGGTGGCGTTGGCACCACTCGGGCGGTTTGTCGCACCCGGGGAAGGTGCAGCCGCCGTCTCGGGCGATGAGGGCCAGGGTTTGGGTGCGGGTGGCGATCCGTTTGGCTCGCCCGTGAGCCAGCACCGCGCCGGTGGCGTCGCGCAGCAGCAGGCTGATCGCCGCCTCGTCGGCCAACGCGAGCGCCTCGCTCACGCTCAGCTGTTGCCCGAAGCTGGTCTGGGCCAGGCCTTGCCGGGTGGCGAGCTGGTCGGCCGTCATCGTGATGATCACCTGCGCCGGCGCCCCGGAATCGGGTAGCTCATCGCGCCGGACGACGACACCGGCCAGGTCCTGCAGGGCGTCGTGCAGCCGTTGGGGATGGCTGCGCGGGTCAGGGCCGGCCTCATCGGTGGCCTGCGGCGCCGAGCGCGGCGTGAGGGTGGCAAGCAGCAGCGCGCCGCAGGTCGCGGTCAGTCGTCCGCGGACGGTGTAGCTGCCGTCGGTCTCGGCTAGCAGTGTGAGACCACGGCGGCGGTGCTGCTCCGCCTCGCAGGCCAGGGCGCCGTCGGGGTGCAGGTGGGCCAGGATCCGCCGGCCGACCGCGGCTACTTCACGCGGCCGCAGGATGGCTGCCGCCTCGACGAGATGCTTCTCAGCCAGCGCCTGATCTTCGACGCTGACCTCGGTCGGCAGGTTGTTCAGGGTGGTGAGGATGACCTCGGTGTGCTCGGTGGAGACCGAGCCGTCGGCCTGGGCGGCGGCCAGCGCCGGCCGTAGCGCAGGCAACGGCTGGCCGGTCAGGGTGTGGCGTGGGCCGCAGGCGCGGGCGGCTACGACGCGGCGTTTGGCTTCGTGCGGTGACAGCCGCAGCAGTCCCTGCAACACAGCCGAGGTGGTGGGCATCGTCAATCGGCCGGCGATCGCCCTGCGGTCGAGCTCTGCGATGAGGGTATGGTCGACGGCCGCCAGCCGACGCCGCAGCACCTCCAGCTCGCGCAGCTCAGCCAGCACATCGGCATCAGACACTCGGCTCAGCACGTCAGCGATCGAGTGAAGATATACCCGCACAGCATTGAGTGAACTGGCCAACTCGGCCGACACCGCGCCGCTGTGCAACTGTTCCATACATCAGACACTAGCCCGAGGGTCTGACAGAACAGACTCGACAATGGTGCTTATCAACAGGCAACCCAGAACCGGCGAGTGAACGCGACAAGGCGCAGGGGTGAGGTAGGACTTCTGCCTCATCCGGCGCCGACAGCGGCGAAGGCCGGTGGGTAGACGAGCCGGCCGCGTGCCCGCCCGTCATAGGCGGGCAGGGCACACGCCATTCCGGCATCGGGCGGCGCCCAGTCGGGAAGGGAGATCTCGATGCCGAGCGCGCGGCAGTCGCGAAAGCCGAACCTCGGGTAGTACCGCGGGCTGCCCTCCAGAAGCACCAGCTGCTCGCCCAGCCGCTCGGCCGCCTCGAGTCCCGCCGGCACCAGCGCAGAACCGATGCCACGGCCCTGCATCGCTGGCGCCACCGCCAAAGGAGACAGGGTGAGAACACGGCGCCGCTCGCCGGAATCGCAGACCAGCTCGGCATGGCTGAGCATCACGAAGCCGGCGACCTCTTCGGCCACCCGGGCGACCAGTGCCAGTTCGGGCACGTACTGCGGCGACGCTCGGATCAGCTCCACCAGGTCGGCGACGCTCGGCTCCCGCGAAAAGGCGGCAAGGACCAGCGCCCGGACGGCTCCGTGATCGGCCGGGCGCTCAGGCTCGATGACCGTGCTCATCGGCAGACGAACAGTCAATCAGGCGCCTGCTTCGTCTCCAGGGTCCTGGGCATCGGGATTCTCCTGCTGTTGCAGCAGATACTGCTCGAACTCCGCGCCCAGCTCGTCCGCGGTCGGCAATCGGGCGCCGTCGGCCACCAGGCCATGGGTGCGCCCGGCGACGATCTCGTCGTACTGGGACTCCAAGGCGTGCACGACGGCCGAGACCTGCTCCGAGGCCGCGACCTTGGCGTCCAGGTCGATCCGGCTTTCCCGGGCCGCCTCCTGCAGGATTTCGGTGGGCAGCACCAGCCCGCTCGCCTTGGCGACGCACTCGATGAGGGTCAGCGCCGCGGCCGGGTAGTCCAGGTGCGCAAGGTAGTGCGGCACATTCACCGCGAAGCCCATCGTGTCCAGGCCCGACACCCCCAGCCGGAATTCGATCAGGTGCGCGGCGCTGCCCGGAACCTGAACCGTGCCCAGCCAGTTGCTGTACTCGATGACCAGGTCAGGGCGGCTGGCGTGCGCGATCACGGTCGAGGGACGGGTGTGCGGCACCCCCATCGGAATCGCGTTCAGCGCGATCAGCAACCGGACGCCGAGCCGCTCGACGATCAGCTGCACCGCCGCGGTGAAACGCTCCCACTGCATGTCGGGCTCCGCGCCGGCCAGCAACAGGAACTGGGTGCCGGCCGCATCGCGCACGGCGTGAACCTTCAGCTCCGGCGCGGCGAAACGCTCCCAGTGATCGGTGACGAACAGCATCTCCGGACGCCGGCCGCGGTAGTCGAAGACCTGGTCGATGTCGAAGGTGGCGATCACCTGGGACTCCAGCGTGCTGAGCAGGTGAGACCGCGTCAGCTGGGAGGCGTTGCCGGCGTCGACGAAGCCGTCCAGCGCCAGCACCAGCACCGGTCGGTCCAGTTCGGGCAACTCTTCGATCAGCTCGAACAGCTTGGCTGGATCCAGCATGGCAGGCGCCTCAGTCCGCCAGCGCGACGATGAGCTCGGGTTCGGTGGCCGCGCGCACCTCGTCCACGGTCACGCCGGGCGCCAGCTCCCGCAGCACCAGGCCCTCGGGGCGGACGTCGATCACCGCCAGGTCGGTGATGATGTGGTGCACGCAGGCCGCGCCGGTGAGCGGCAGCGAGCACTGCTTGACCACCTTCGGAGCGCCGTCGCGGGCGACGTGCTCCATCATCACGATCACCTTCTTCGCCCCGTGCACCAGATCCATCGCGCCGCCCATGCCCTTGATCATCTTTCCGGGAATGGTCCAGTTCGCCAGGTCGCCGTTCACCGCGACCTGCATCGCGCCGAGCACCGCCACGTCGATGTGGCCACCCCGGATCATCCCGAAGGACAGCGCCGAGTCGAAGAAGGACGCCCCGGGCAGCACGGTGACGGTCTCCTTGCCGGCGTTGATCAGGTCGCCGTCCAGCTCGCTCTCCAGCGGGTACGGGCCCACGCCGAGAATGCCGTTCTCGCTCTGCAGCACCAAGGTGATCGCCGGGTCGACGAAGTTCGGGACGAGGGTCGGCAGCCCGATGCCGAGGTTGACGTACTGGCCGTCGTGCAGCTCGCGAGCCACCCGGGCGGCGAGTTCGTTGCGGTTGAGCGCCATCTCTTCCTCAGCCTGCGCTTTCCTGTTGTCCACCCTGCTCCGAGCCCTGCCCCGCGCCGGCCACCCCGGGGTCGGACTGCTCGCGCACGGTGCGCTTCTCGATCAGCTTGCCGGCCTCGCCCACCTCGACGACCCGTTGCACGAACACCCCGGGAGTGTGCACCTGCTCGGGGTCCAGCTCACCGGGCTCGACGAGCTGCTCGACCTCGGCGATGGTGATCCGGCCCGCCATCGCGCACAGCGGGTTGAAGTTGCGGGCCGAGGCGTCGTAGCTGAGGTTGCCGTGCCGGTCACCCCGGGCCGCCCGCACCAGCGCGAAGTCGGTGACGATGCCCTCTTCGAGCACGTACAGCTGGCCGTTGAACTCGCGGGTCTCCTTCGGCGGCGAGGCCACCGCGATCGAGCCGTCGGAGTTGTAGCGCCACGGCAGGCCGCCCTCGGCGATCATGGTGCCGACCCCGGCTGGGGTGTAGAACGCGGGGATCCCGGAGCCGCCGGCCCGCAACCGCTCGGCCAGGGTGCCCTGCGGCGTCAGCTCGAGCTCCAGCTCACCGCCCAGGTACTGCCGCGCGAACTCGCGGTTCTCACCGACGTAGGAGCCGATGGCGCGCCGGATGCGTCGGGCGCCCAGCAGCATGCCCAGACCCGCCTCGTCCACCCCGCAGTTGTTCGACACGGACTCCAGCTCACCGCTGCCGAGTTCGAGCAGCGCCTGGATGAGCACGTGCGGAATGCCGCACAGCCCGAACCCGCCGACCGCCAGCGAAGCGCCGTGGCCGATGTCGGCCACCGCTTCGGCGGCTGTTGCCACCACTTTGTCCACGCTGTGCCTCTCAGCTCTTGGATCGGACGCCCGGCGCGGGCCTGGGCGACCAGCAGATCGCCCCGACAACCGGACGAGTCGGTCACCGAACTCTAGCCAGCCGGCTCGGCCCGGGCATCAGTGGCTCACCAGCCAACCTCACCAGCCAACCTCGCCTGCCTGACCCGCCTGTCTGACCCGCCTGCCCGACCCGCCCGCCTCAGACGCTGGCGGTGGACCGCTCGGCCGCGGCCCGGGCGGCGGCCTTGGCCGGGTCGGGATTGCGCACCAGCACCACCGAGCCGCCGACGGCCAGCGGCGCGAGCAGCGACGCTGTCCAGTCCTGTGGCCCGGCCCAGGGCGCGGTCCACATCAGCCTGCCGCCAGGCTCCAGCCCCAGCTCATGGGCGGCCTGGCTCGCGGCCTGGCCCAGCTCGGCCCGCGAGCGCCCGTCCAGGGCCGGCTGGTCCGGCTCGGCCTGGGCTCGGACCTCAGCCCAGTTGTCGGGCATCGGGCGCACCGAACTGGCGTAGTCAGCCATGTCCGGCGGCGGGGTCGAAGGCCTGGCCATGCTCAGCAGCGACACCGCGAACGCGCCGTCCAGGCGGCGCAGCTGCGAGCTGGGCAGCGCCTGGAGCAGCGAGTCGGCGTCGCCGAAGGCCACGGTGGCATCAGCCGGCTCACTCACCACCTCAAGGCCGGCGTACCAGCAGCCCAGCAGGATCGGCGCCGCCAGCCAGTGCACCGGCAGCCGGATGAAGGCCCGGTCACCGACCGCTGCCCCCAGCTCGTCCACCAGCAGGAAGTGCGTCTTGGCGATCCAGTTGGCCAGCGACTTGGCAGACAGCTCGGCGCGCTCACCGCTGGCGTCGTCGTAGAAGGTGACCAGCGGACCGCCTGGATCGGCGGCCAGCCGGGCGGCGAAAAGCTGCTCAGGACCGGCGTGGGACAGCGAAGGCGAGGAAGGCATCAGCGGGCGGTCAGTTGATGCAGCCGGCGTCGGCCGCGGTGGTCACGGGCGGCGTGGCGGCGACTCCGGGCTTGACTGAGCCGCTCGCCGAGGCGCTGGGCTTCGGCGCGGGCGGCATCAGGCTCTTGACCTGGACCTTGTTCTCGCCGAGCACCAGGGTCACCGAGCTGACCTCGGGCGAGCGCTCCAGCACCGCGCCGGGCACCTGGGCCTGCAGGGCCTTGGCCGCGGCCTCCTGACCCGGGGCGTAGCGGATCAGGGTCTTGGCCACCACGTCCGTGCTCGCCGGCGGGATCTCGGTCTTGAAGCCGGCCGCCTGCAGGGCCTCGGCGTTGGCCATCTCCAGGCCGTTGGTGTTGGTGTCGTTGATGACCCGGACGGTGACCGAGGACGGCGCCGCCGGCTTGGCCTTCGTCCACGCCGAGTTGGAGTCGGCGCCGACCAGCTTGTCGATGAAGGCCGGCATCGCGGCCGCGTCGACCGCCACGGTGTTCTGGATCGTTCCGTTGATGTCCTCGTCCACGAACCCCTGAGTGGGGATGGTGGTGAAGGAGAAGTTGCCGGCCTGCAGGTTCTGCATCTGCTGGGCGAGCTTGAGCGGCACCAGGCCGGGGTCCATCTGCAGCGAGGAGGACACCGCCTTGAGCAGGCTCTGCAGCTTCAACGGGTTCAGCAGGGTGCCGGCCGAGGACACCTTGCGGAACACCGCGGACAGGAAGTACTGCTGGCGCTTGATCCGGTCCAGGTCGCCCTGGGGGAAGCCGTAGCGCTGGCGGACGAACGCAAGCGCCTGGGTGCCCTTGATCGTCTGGTGACCTGCCTTGAGGTCGATGCCCGAGTTCGGTTCCTTCACCGCGCGGTTGAGGCAGACGTCGACGCCGCCGATGGCGTTGGAGATCCGGTAGAAGCCGAGCAGGTCGATCTGGACGAAGTGATCGACGCTCAGCCCGGTCAGGTTCTCGATGGTCTTCACCAGCAGCCGCGCGCCCGCGGCCTTGTCGCCCTTGGCGGCCTGGATGCCGATCGGGTAGGCGGCGTTCAACTTGTTCTTGCCGTGCCCGGGGATGTTGACGTAGGAGTCACGCGGTAGCGAGATCAGGGTGGCCTTGCTGCCGTCGGCGGGAAGATGCAGCAACATCATCGTGTCGGTGTTGTAGCTGCCGCCGTCGCGAGTGGTGCCCAGCTGCGCCAGCTCGTTGTCACTGGCGGTGTCGCGGTCGTCGTTGCCGACGATCAGCAGGTTCTGGTCCTTGCCGTCGATGCCGCCGTCGGCCGCCCTGCCACTGGGTGAGATGGCGTTGACGCGGGTGATGTCGGCGTTGAAGTTGCGGTAGGACGCCCACGCCCAGCCACTGCCGATCAGGACCAGCAGCGAGCACAACGCCAGGACGATCCGCAGGCCCAGCGCCGCTCCGTGCAGCATGTCGGACTTCGGACGGCCGGGGGGCCGGCCAGCCGGTCCCGCTGGCGGCCTGCCCGCCGGTGGCCGGCCAGGCGGCGGCTGAGACGAGCCGGCCGAGGACCGATGGCCGGGCTTGCGGCCGCGGGGGTCGAGCTCGGGCGGCAGTGCCGCACCGGCGCTCTCCGGCCGGGCGTTGCCCTGGGCGCCCTGCCGTGGGCGGTCGCCGGCCGGCCGGGGACGCCCCCGGCGGGGGTCGAGCTCGGGCGGCAGATCGCCGTCGGCCGGATACGGCCGGCCAGTAGGCGGCCGGTCGTTGTTGGAGGGCACGTCGGCGAGTCTATCGGGGCTCAGCTGTGCGCGGCTTCAGAAGGCGCCGACCTTCGCAGGCCAGGTGGCGCGTCCCAAAGCCGCCCGAACGCTATGTGCGAGCATGGGCGGTATGCATGCCCCCACGGACAGCTCGTGAGCGGCGGGCAGCGATCCCGCTGGCTGGTCACCGGCGCTCATGGCCAGCTCGGCAGCGATCTGCGCCGGGTGCTGGCCGCCGCCGGCGTCGAGTCCGAGCAGCTGCTGGCACTGGGCTCCGACGAACTCGACATCACCAGCTCGGCGGCGGTGCAGGCGGTGTTCAGGGACTTCCAACCGCAGCTGGTGGTCAACGCCGCCGCGTACACGGCCGTCGACCAGGCCGAGAGCGAGGAGGACCGAGCCTTCGCCGTCAACGCCGGCGGCCCGGCGCTGCTGGCCGCCGCCGCCGCCCGCGCTGGGGCCCGGCTGCTGCAGGTCTCCACCGACTACGTCTTCGCAGGCGAGGCCGACCAGCCCTACGGCGTGGACGCCGAGCCCGCTCCGCGATCGGCGTACGGGCGCACCAAGCTGGCCGGCGAGCTGGCCGTCCGCGAGCTGGCTCCCGAGCACGGCTACGTCGTGCGCACCGCCTGGGTGTACGGCGCCACCGGCTCGAACTTCGTCAAGACGATGGCCCGCCTGGAGCAGACCCGCGACACCGTCGAGGTCGTCGATGACCAGCGTGGCTCACCCACCTGGTCGGCCGATCTGGCCCGGGGGCTCGTCGAGCTGGCCGGCAGCGCGGCCCGTCCGGGCGTCTATCACTGCACGGGATCGGGTGAGACCAGCTGGTACGGCCTGGCCCGGGCGGTCTTCGAGGAGCTGGGCGCCGATCCGGACCGGGTGCTGCCCACCACCACCGACAAGTTCCCGCGGCCGGCGCCGCGGCCGGCGTACTCGGTGCTGTCAGACCACGCGTGGCGCGACGCGGGCCTGAGCACGATGCCGCACTGGCGGGCGGCGCTGCGGCGCGCTTTCGCCGAGGACCGCCCCGCCTACCTGCCGGCGAGCTGAGGACCCAGCCGAGGACGTCGCCGGGCGCCCGAGACGCACGAGCGTCGAAGGTTGCACGAGCCCGCAAAGCGTGAGGGTTTCGAGGCTGAAAAGCGGCCGAATAGCCGCTGTTCTGGTGGTGCGCCGAGTGGCACGCCCGGGTTACAGTCCTGGCGGATCACTCAGATCGTCTCCGTAGCGGCCAATAGGTAGCCGTAGGGGAAAAACTTTCCGGCGGTTTCTACCGCCCTTATCCGGACCTATCGGCCCATCTCGCACCGGGCCGGGCCGCCCGAGGTGACGTCAAGATGTTCAGGACCCGACCGCACAGCCGGACCGCCGGCGCCTCCCACTCCCGGACGGCTGGCGCTCCCGGCGTCGTGGCGCGCCGTTCGCGGGCCGCCGCCGCCGTCCTCGGCGCCGCGCTGGCCTGCACCACGCTGGCGGTCGTCTCGCCCGCGCCGGTGGCCGCGGCCTCCTGGCCGAACGGCAACGTCGACATCACCGGCCACGGCCACGGCCATGGCCGGGGGATGGGGCAGTGGGGCGCCTTCGGCTACGCGACCAACTACAGCTGGACGCACACCCAGATCCTGTCGCACTTCTACCGCGGCGCCACGCTGGCCACCCGCAGCCTGGGCGCCCTCACCGTCGATCTGAGCGCCTTCACCGGCCAGAGCCAGGTCGTCGTCACCTCCGGCAGCGCCTTCACCGCCGGCGGCGTGGCCATCCCGGCCGGCGGCGCGGCGCTGCTGCGCTACGTCTCGACGAACTCCTATCAGCTGGCCACCAGCCCCGGCTGCGGCAAGCCGTGGTCGGCGGTGCGTCCGGTGACCTCAGGCGCCATCCGGTCCTCGGTGGCGCCCAGCTCGCTGTCCTCGTTGCTCAGCATCTGCTCCGGCGGCTCGACCCGCACCTACCGTGGCTCGCTGTCGCTGACCTACGGCGGCGGCGCCACCCGGCTGGTCAACCTGGTCGCCATGGACGACTACCTGCGCGGCGTGGTGCCGCGCGAGTCGCCGGCGTACTGGGGCGACGTCAACGGCGGCAAGGGCATGGCGGCGCTGCAGGCGCAGGCGGTCGCGGCCCGGTCCTACTCGGCGGCGCAGAACCGTTACAGCTGGGCCCGGACCTGTGACACCGAGAGCTGCCAGGTCTACGGCGGCGCGGCGCTCAACGGCGTCCTCATCGAGGACCCCCGCACCAACACCGCGATCTCCAGCACGGCCGGCAAGGTGCTCACCAACTCCAGCGGGGCGATCATGTCCGCCGAGTTCAGCGCCTCCACCGGCGGCTGGACCGCCGGCGGGACCTTTCCAGCCGTTCAGGACCTCGGCGACACGGCATCGCCTAATCACAACTGGTCGACCACCATCGCGGCCAGCACGATCTCCCAGGCCTTCGGCGTGGGCGCCCTGGAGTCGATCAGCACGACCGGCAACGGCCTCGGCGCCGACGGCGGCCGGGTGCTCTCGGCAGTGATCAAGGGCAGCTCGCGCTCGGTCACGGTCACCGGCAACCAGTTCCGCAGCACCCTCGGGCTCAAGTCCGACTGGTTCAAGGTCGCCAAGCCCCAGGGCGTTCCGACCATGTACCTGACGAACTCGCTCAGCACCCCGAACACCGACGTCGCGCGCGCCTTCGGCGTCCCCGGTGACCTGCCGTTCTCGTGCGACTTCAACGCTGACGGCGTCGACACCGCCGGGGTGTACCGCTCGGCCACCGCGACGTTCTACTACCGGGACTCCTTCGCCGCCGACGCGCCGCTGCGCCAGGTGCGGCTCGGCGCGCCGGGTGACCGGCCGGTCTGCGGTGACTGGGACGGCAACGGCAGCGACACGGTGGGCGTCTACCGCGGCTCCAACTCGATGTTCTACCTGCTCAACACCAACAACCGGGTGTCGAGCAGCCCGCTGACCCAGGTGCTGCTCGGCAGCTCCAGCGCGGTTCCGGTCGCCGGTGACTGGAACGGCGACAAAGCCGCCACCCCCGGCGTCTACGAGCCCAGGACCGCGACCTTCTATCTGGTCAACACGCTGCAACCGGGCTCGCCCCGGCTGCGCTACCCGTTCGGCTCGGTCGGCGACATCCCGGTGGCCGGCGACTGGGACGGCAACGGCTCGGACAGCTACGGCGTGTACCAGAGCAACGTGTTCGCGCTGGTCAACACCCTGGGCGGCCCGGTGGCTGCCCGCACCCGGTTCGGCCTGCCCGGTGACCGGCCGTTCGCCGGTGACTGGAACCGCGACGGCAAGGACACGGTGGGAGTCGGGCGCAACTACTAGCACTGCCTTTCAACTAGCACTGCCTTTCACTAGCACTGCCTTTCATCGGGCGCGAGAAGTTCGGCCTCAGCAGTCGCCGGGCAGCTGCCGGGTACATTGGCCCACGCGCTTCGCGGCTGCGGGGTGCTGCCGGTTTGCCCGCCCACTGAGGATGTGAAAGGTCGCACATGCCCCGCGCGCTGATAACCGGAATCACCGGCCAAGACGGGCTGTACCTGGCCGAGATGCTGCTGGCCAAGGGCTATGAGGTGTTCGGGCTGATCCGCGGCCAGAACAACCCCAAGCGGGCTCTGGTCGAGCAGGAGGTGCCCGGCGTCCAGTTGCTGACCGGGGACCTCACCGACCTGTCCAGCCTGATCCGCGCCTACTCCCAGGCCCGGCCCGACGAGGTCTACAACCTCGGCGCGATCTCGTTCGTGGCCTACTCGTGGGAGAACGCCCGGCTGACCTCCGACGTCACCGGCATGGGCGTGCTGAACATGCTGGAGGCGACCCGGCTCTACGCCGGTGACGACATCTCCAAGGTGCGCTTCTACCAGGCCTCGAGCTCGGAGATGTTCGGCAAGGTCCAGGAGGTCCCGCAGCGGGAGTCGACCCTGCTCTGGCCGCGCTCGCCGTACGGGGTGGCCAAGGTGTTCGGCCACTACATGACCATCAACTACCGCGAGTCCTACGGCATGCACGCCTCCTCCGGCATCCTGTTCAACCACGAGTCACCGCGGCGCGGCCCGGAGTTCGTGACCCGCAAGATCAGCTTGGCGGTGGCCCGGATCGCCCTGGGCCTGGACAAGGACCTCTCGCTGGGCAACATCGACGCCAAGCGGGACTGGGGCTTCGCCGGCGACTACGTCGAGGCGATGTGGCGGATGCTGCAGCAGGACGCCGCCGATGACTACGTGGTGGCCACCGGTGAGACCCACTCGATCCGGGAGTTCCTCAGCATCGCCTTCCGGCGGGCCGGGATCACCGACTGGGAGGGCTACGTCCACCAGGACCCGAGGTTCTTCCGGCCGGCCGAGGTCGACCTGCTGATCGGCGACCCGAGCAAGGCGCACGAGCGCCTGGGCTGGCAGCCCACGGTCAGCTTCCAGCAACTGGTGGAGATGATGGTCGACTCCGACCTGGCTGAGCAGCGAGCGCTGGCAGGCAAGTGAGGCCCGCAGGCGCACCGACGGCGTTCGTCACCGGGATCACCGGTCAGGACGGCGGGTACCTCACCGAGCGGCTGCTGGCTGAGGGCGTGTCGGTGCACGGCCTGGTGCATGGCCATGACGAGCAGGCCAGCGCCCTGACCCGGCGGTGCCCTGCCGCCGTGCTGCACGAAGGCGACCTGACCGACGGCGACCGGATCCGGGCCCTGATCGCCGAGCTGGAACCCGACGAGGTCTACAACCTCGGCGGCATCAGCTCGGTGGCCTTCTCCTGGGAGCAGCCGGTGCTGACCGGTCAGGTGTCCGGCCTCGGCGCGGTGGCGGTGCTGGATGCCTGCTGGCAGCTGCAGCAGCGGACCGGCCGTCCGGTGCGGGTGTTGCAGGCATCGAGCGCGGAGATCTTCGGCAACCCCGAGCAGGCGCCGCAGAACGAGCTGACCCCGCTGCGGCCGGGCACCCCCTACGGCGCGGCCAAGGCCTATGCCCACCAGATGGCCGCGATCTTTCGCAGCCGGGGACTGGCCGCCAGCGCGGTGATCCTCTACAACCACGAGTCACCGCGCCGGCCCGAGACGTTCGTGACCCGCAAGATCACCGCCGCCGCCGCCCGGATCGCGGCCGGCCGGCAGGACAGCCTGTCGCTGGGCAGCCTGGATGTGCGGCGGGACTGGGGATGGGCCCCGGACTACGTCGAGGCGATGGTCCGCGCGGTGCGCCACTCCCAGGCCGACGACTACGTGATCGCCACCGGCGAGTCGCACACGGTGGCCGACTTCGTGGCGGCGGCCTTCGACGCGGCCGGCGTGGCCGACTGGCAGTCCAGGGTGCGGGTGGACCCGTCGTTCGTCCGGCCGGCGGACGCCACGGAGCAGCGCGGCGACGCCACCAAGGCCCGGACCGTGCTCGGCTGGGCGCCGACGCGGGACTTCGCCGCCGTCGTGGCCGCCATGGTCGAGGCCGACCTGTCCCTGCTGTGACCGGCCGGTCCCTGCTGTGAGCGGTGGTGAGCTGTGGCGGCGGTCAACCGCGCTGCGGCTCCAGCCTGATCTCGGTGGGGCACCCTCGGTCGGGAAAGGTCACCACGAACCGGACCGCGGCCGCGACGTCGGCGGGTTGCAGCAACTGCCCCGGGTCAGCCTGCCCCTGCGGTGACCGCAGGCCGGCGCCGGCCGCGACCAGGCCGGGGGCGATCAGGCTCACCTTGACGCCGCGGTCGCGCACGTCGAGCCAGACCGCGCCGGACAGCCCCGCCAGGCCGTGCTTGCTGGCCACGTAGGCGGCGTTGTGCGCGAACGACTGCCGGGACGCGACCGAGCCGAGGTAGATCAGCGAGCTGGGGGCGCTGGCCAGCAACGCCGGCAGCAGCAGCCGGGTCGCCGCCGCGGCCGCGACGAGGTTGACCTCGAAGAGCTGGTCCCAGGCCGCTGGCTCGACCTGGTCGGCGTCGGCCCAGTCGAAGAGTCCGGCGGCCCACACCACCGCTGACAGCGGGGGACCGGCCAGCACCTGCTCGGCGGCCTCGCGCAACGCCGCGCGGTCGCTGACGTCCACCACGCGGTGGCCGGCCCGCCCGCCCGCGGCCCGGATCTGATCGGCGGCCAGTCCGAGCCTGGCCGCGTCCCGGCCCCACAGCGTGACGTTGTGGCCGAGCCCGGCCAGCGTGTGCCCGATCGCGGCGCCGATACGGCTTGAGCCGCCGATCACCAGGGCCTCAGTCATCCCTCGATCATCTCTCAAGCGATCCGCGCAGTGGTCCCAGCGCACGATCGGCAGCGGGTGGCGCCGGTTCAGTAGGGTGAGGTTTGTGCCTCCTGGCCTGATTTCCTGATAGGCCTGGCCGGGTGGCCGGGGCCTTGAAACCACAGGGACCCCCGTACTCGAAAGGGGCCAATGTGCCTAGCGTGACGAAGTCGATAGATGTCTCGGTGCCGGTGCGGACTGCCTACAACCAGTGGACGCAGTTCGAGACCTTCCCGCACTTCATGGGCGGGGTGGAGTCCATCACCCAGATCGATGACACCCATTCGCACTGGGTGACCAAGATCGGCGGCGTGAGTCGTGAGTTCGACACCGAGATCACCGAGCAGCACCCCGACGAGCGGGTGGCCTGGAAGAGCACCGACGGCACCACCCACGCCGGAGTGGTCACCTTCCACCGGCTGAGCGAGGGTGAGAGCCGGGTCACTGTCCAGCTCGACTGGGAGGCTGACAGCGTCGTGGAGAAGGCCGGAGCGCTGGTCGGCGTCGATGACCACCAGGTGAAGGCCGACCTGGAGCGGTTCAAGGACTACATCGAGGGCCAGGGCCGTGAAGACGGCGCGTGGCGGGGCAACGTCGACAGCCCGACCACCTGAGCCACCCGATAGCAATCCGCCTCACCTCAGGCGCGCTGGGACCGGCCATCGGCGGATGGTCGGTAACATGTGCTGTTGGCAGCCAGCCCGACGGGCTCTGCGACAGGCTGTGGAAACAGCTCCGCGACGATGAGAATGAGGACCATGACCGCAGCCGGACCGATGGCGCCGGAGCGGTTGACCGCGGGGCCCGGGGCTCCCGGTCAACCGCTTCAGCGGGTCAACGCCCCGGGCACCTTCTTCCGCGGCTTCGGCGCCACTGCCGGTGAGATCTGGCAGTACCGCGAGCTGCTGGGCAACCTGATCCGCAAAGAGCTCAAGGTCAAGTACAAGGACTCGGTCCTGGGTTTCGTCTGGAGCCTGCTGTTGCCGTTGGTGCAGCTGGGCGTCTACTGGCTGGTGATCGGCAAGTTCCTCGGCGCCGGCGCGATCCCGGCCTACGGCGTCTACATCTTCTGCGGGCTGGCGATCTTCACGCTGTTCTCCGAGATCCTGAGCACCGCCACCACCTCGATCGTCTTCAACTCCGGCCTGGTGAAGAAGGTCTACTTTCCACGCGAGCTGTTCCCGCTGGCCGCGACCGGCGCCGCGCTGGTGAACTTCCTGTTCCAGCTGGTGATCCTGCTCAGCGCCGTGGTGATAGCCGGCCTCAACTCGGGCAAGTGGCCCGATCTGAGCGAGCTGCCGCTGCCGCTGCTGGGGCTGGTCGTGCTGGTGGTCTTCGCCACCGCGCTGGGCCTGCTGCTGGCGGCGGCCAATGTCTACCTGCGCGACGTGCAGCACCTGATCACCGTGGTGCTGATGCTGTGGTTCTGGGTCACGCCGATCATCTACAACGTCCGCCGGGTCAGCGGCGAGCTGCCCTCGGCGCTCTACACGCTGTACCTGATGAACCCGATGACACCAGTGGTGTTCAGCTTCCAGGCGTTCTTCTGGCCGCAGGGTGACGGCACCGAGTTCGAGTTCGACGGCAACGTCTACGGCCGGCTGGGCGTCATGCTGGTCGTCGGCCTGGCTCTGCTGTGGTTGGCCCAGCGGATCTTCGCGAAGGCTCAGGGCAACTTCGCGCAGGAGCTCTGAGCCGCCCCATGGCCGGAAATCCCGTCATCCGGGTCAACGACGTCTCGAAGAAGTTCGTGATCCGCAAAGACAAATCGCTCAAGGAGCGGTTGGTCAACGCCCGCCGCTCGCGCGCGAACATCGAGGAGTTCTGGGCATTGCGCCACGTCGACCTCGAGGTCGACCCCGGTCACACGCTCGGCCTGATCGGCGGCAACGGATCGGGCAAGAGCACGCTGCTCAAAATCATCGGCGGCATCCTGACACCATCGGACGGCTTCGTCGAACGGCGTGGCCGGCTGGCGGCGCTGCTCGAGCTCGGCGCCGGTTTCCACGGCGACCTGACCGGCCGTGAGAACGTCTACCTCAACGCCTCGATCCTGGGCCTGAGCCGGACGCAGACCGACCAGTACTTCGGCTCCATCGTCGACTTCTCCGGCATCGAGCCGTTCATCGACACCCAGGTGAAGTTCTACTCCTCCGGCATGTACGTCCGGCTGGCCTTCGCGGTGGCGATCCACGTCGACCCCGAGATCCTGCTGGTCGACGAGGTGCTCGCGGTGGGCGACGAGCCTTTCCAGCGCAAGTGCCTGGACCGCATCAAGCAGTTCCAGCAGGACGGCCGCACCATCATCCTGGTGACCCACAGCCTGGAGCAGGTCCGCCAGATGTGTGACCGGGTGGTGCTGCTCAACGCCGGCTCCGTGGTGGTCGACGGCTCGCCGGGCGAAGCGGTCCGGCACTTCCGCGAGGCCAACTCCGAGCAGGACCACGTCGAGCAGGCCGCCCGCAACCACCTGCTGACGATCTCGGACCCGCGCACCGTCGACGCCGCCGGCAAGCGCCTGAGCACCTACCCGGTCGGGGCCAGCGTCGCGGTGGAGTTCGACGTCCGCGCCGAGGCCGGCGCGTCGGTGAGCGACTGGGCTGCCGGGGTGGCGCTGACCGACGCCTCGGGGCTGCTGATCTACGGCACCAACACGGTGCTGCAGAACGTCGCGGTCGCCCCGATCAGCGGCGTGCGCACCGTCCGGTTCCGCTTCGACCAGCTGCCCGTCGCCGAGGGCCAGTACTTCGTGACGCTGGCCGTGCACCCCAAGACCGGGCCGGACTACCACCGTATCGACCGGGCGATGTCCTTCCAGGTGGAGAACAGCGCCAACGACCCGGGCGTGCTGGCCCTGAGCCCGAAGATCGAGATCGAATGACCGCCGACAGAAGGAACCTCCAGCGATGAGCCTGTTCCAAGCACGCACCCCGGCCGAGGCGGCGAGCCTGCTTCCCGTCAACGACCAGCCGGTGGTGATCGTCCCGGTTTTCAACTCCTACGACGACGTGGTGCGCTGCTACGAGGCCTATTTCCGCAACACCCCGGCGGACGTGCCGTTGCTGGTGGTGGACGACCGCGGCTGGGACCGGCGCCCGTTTCAGGTGCTGAAGGAGGTTTTCGACGCCGCCGCGCCGGCGCACGACGTGGTGGTGCTGGAGCAGATCTCGAACAAGGGCTTCCTGCTCACCATGAACGACGCGTTCGTCGCGGCCGGCCGCAGCGACATCGTCATCCTCAACAGCGACGTGATCGTCGG
>DASWNX010000028.1 GCA_036399055.1 Jatrophihabitans sp. | reverse complement strand
CCACCCGGCTCACGGATGTATCGCACCGGCGACCTGGCCCGCTGGCTCCCCGACGGAAACCTCGCCTTCCTCGGCCGCTCCGACAACCAAGTCAAAATCCGCGGCTTCCGCATCGAACTCGGCGAAATCGAAGCCAGCCTCACCCGCCACCCCGCCGTCAACCAAGCCGCAGTAGTACTGAACACCGACCGACCCGACCACCCCCAACTGATCGCCTACGTAACACCCGAGACCCTGAACCCCGATGAACTGCGCGAACACCTCACCACCTTCCTACCCCGCTACATGGTTCCCGACCACATCCTCACCGTCGACCACATCTCCATAACCGCGAACGGCAAACTCGACCGGCAAGCACTGCCCACACCCACCCCCACCCAGCCCGCCGGCCGACCGCCACGAACCCACCGCGAGGCCCAACTCTGCGCCATCTTCGCCGACATCCTCGACCTGCCCACCGTCGGAATCGACGACGGATTCTTCGAACTCGGCGGCCACTCACTCCTCGCCGCCAAACTAGCCGCCCGCATCAGGACCGAATTAGACGTTCCGCTCGAGTTGCGGACCCTCTTCGACGCACCCACGCCGGCTTCCCTGGCCGAACGGTTGGGGGAGTCCGCCACCGGAGACTCGATAGAAGTCGTCCTACCGATTCGCACGGCAGGTGATAAGCCAGCACTGTTCTGCGTGCATCCCGGTACTGGTATCGCGTGGAGTTACCTGGGATTGCTATCGCACTTGGACGATGATCAACCCGTCTATGGAATTCAGGCACGTGGCCTCAGCGACCTCACCGCCATGCCGGCCGATGTCGAGGCGATGGCAGCGGACTACGTCGACTGCATTCGGGCCGTCCAGCCGGAGGGGCCCTACCACCTGCTGGGCTGGTCTTTCGGTGCGGTCGTTGCACATGCCATGGCGACGCAGCTACTGGCCGAGGGCCAGCGAGTGGGGCTGGTGGCCATGCTCGATGGGTTCCCGGGAGTCGCCGAAGAGGAACTCGACCCCGACGATCCGGCGGTCCTGGCGGCGCTGCTGCGCATGCTGGGCTACCAACTCGATCCGCCGGCCGGCGGCTTCCGGGCCGCCGACTTCGAGCGCATCGTCAACGAGGGCAATGGGCTGGTGGCGGAGCTCGATCCGGTGGCGATCAGGGCGCTGCCCGCGGTATTCGTGGCCAACACACGCCTGCTCGCGATGCACCGGCCTGCCGTACTTGACGCTGACGTCGAGCATTTCTATGCCATCCGGGGCAAGGCGCCGGGCGACCCGGTGCCGGAGGCCTGGGAGCCCTACCTGACGGGTCGGTTGACCGTGCATCAGGTGCCGTATGCCCACGACGACCTACTCAATCCGCAATGCCTGCAGCT
This sequence comes from Jatrophihabitans sp., assembly GCA_036399055.1. Classification (NCBI taxonomy): domain Bacteria; kingdom Bacillati; phylum Actinomycetota; class Actinomycetes; order Jatrophihabitantales; family Jatrophihabitantaceae; genus Jatrophihabitans; species Jatrophihabitans sp. The sequence continues at coordinate 81,388 of DASWNX010000028.1, read as the reverse complement.
GATTGGCCCCGTCATCACGGATCGACTTCGGTCCGCACGCTCCGAACCTCTCACCGCGACCCGACCCTGACCCCGAAAGGAGAACGACCTTGTCCACTGCGACAACCCCCAGCGTTACCCCCGAGGTGGATGGCGACTTCCAGACGCCGGCCGTCGCCGCCGTGCTGCGCTACTACGCACTCGTCGACCAGGGCGACGTGCCCGGCCTGGTCGCGCTGTTCGCGCCGGATGCCACCTACCACCGTCCTGGCTACCAGCCCATCGGAGGTAGCGCTGCGCTGACCGCTTTCTACCTCGACCAGCGGGTGATCAGAGAAGGCAAGCACACGATCAACGCGGTCGTCGCGAACAGCCAGCAGGTCGCGGTGCAGGGCACCTTCGCCGGTGTGCTGCGTGACGGCCGCTCGGTTGACCTGCGGTTCTCCGATTTCTTCACCGTCGGTGCGGACGACCGGTTCACCCGGCGCGACACCTACTTCTTCGCACCTCTCGTCTAAGGAAACCGCCATGACCACACTCGAGCAGACCAGCACGGTTCGCACCGCCCGTCGCGCCGCCATCCTGAATCCTGGACACGGGGACATCTTCACCGACCACATGTTCAGCATGCTCTGGTCGCCGGCGGACGGCTGGCACCAGCCTGAGTTCGGCCCACTCCAGAACCTGTCCATGCACCCGGGCATGATCGGCCTGCACTACGGCCAGGTGGCCTTCGAAGGCCTGAAGGCACACCGGCGTGTCGACGGCTCCATGGTGGTGTTCCGGCCGCACGAGCACGCCCGCCGGTTCCAGACCTCGACCCGCCGACTGGCCATGCCGGAACTGCCGACCGACATCTTCGTGAACGCGGTGGACCAGCTGATCGCCGCCGACCACGAGTTGCTGTCCGACGATCCGGCGCACAGCATCTACCTGCGCCCGATCATGTTCGCCACCGACGAGTCGCTGATGCTGCGGCCGTCGGAGAACTACCGCTTCCTGCTGATGGCTTTCGTAGCCGGCGGATTCTTCGGCGACCGGGTGGACAGCGTGTCGGTGCTGATCAGCCGCGACTACTGCCGGGCGATCCCCGGAGGCACCGGCGGTGTCAAGGTCGCCGGTAACTACGCGCCCTCCTTCGTAGCCCTGCAGCAGGCGCAGGCGGCCGGCTGCCAGCAGGTGGTCTGGCTCGACGCGGTCGAACGGCGCTGGGTCGAGGAGATGGGTGGCATGAACCTGTTCTTCGTCCGCAGCACCGGGACCGGCACCGAAGTCGTCACGCCCGAACTCACCGGCTCGCTGCTGCCCGGGGTCACCCGGAACGCGCTGCTGAGCATTGCCGAGCGGGCGGGCTACCGGGCACGGGAGGAACGGATCTCGGTGGAGCAATGGCGAGAGGAATGCGCCGAGGGCATCATCACCGAGGTGTTCGCCTGCGGCACCGCCGCCGTGGTCACGCCGGTCAGTTCGGTCCGTGACCCGGCGGGCGGCGGCGATTGGACGGTCGGGGACGGACAACCCGGCCCGGTGACGATGACACTCCGCCGGGCCCTGGTGGATCTTCACCACGGACTGGTCCCCGACACCGATGGTTGGCTACACCCCGTGCCGACCGAGCGGTAGTCCCGCGCCGGAGTGGCGCCGGCGATCCCCGCGCCACTCCGGCCGGTGCGCATCATCTCGCATTGCCCATAGCAGAAAGGCGTCGAGCGGGTAACCGCGCAACCTTCCGGAATGCGAGGGGCCCGGGACACATGACGATTCCACCCCACCCTTGGGCCATCAGGTGCTTCTCCTCACTCATGTGCCAGGCAGGCGGGATAGGCAGATGGGTCAGGAGCCGTTGGCCGTTACCGCCTTCAATGCGGTCAGGTGGTCAGGCAGCGTCGCCCAGATCTCCGGCGTGTAGAAGTGGCCGCCCGGCAGTTCGAGATGCTCGTACGACGATCGGGCCAGGGCTCGCCACCGCTCGGCGGCCGTGGTTTCGATGACGTCGTCGCGGTCGCCGGTGAGCACCTGCAGCGGCACGCTCACGCCGCTTTCCCCGGAATAGTGAAAGGTGTCGCGGACCCGGATATCGGCCCTCATCAACTCTACAGCCATCTGGCACAACTCGGGACTGTCGAGCACAGACCCGGGCATCAGGCCGTTGCCGCCCATCCAGTCCAGCAGTTGCTCGTCGCTGTCCTGCTGCGCGGGAAACATGTCCCGGGAAGTGAGGCCTCGGCTGGGCGCGTTGGCGGAGGAGACCACGAGCGCCTCGGGCAGCGGGCCACCGCGGCGTTCCAACCGACCGGCCACATCGAAGGCCATCCAGCCTCCCATGCTGTGCCCGAACAACACATACGGACGCAACGCGCCGGCCACCGCCACCGCATCGGTGGCATCGTCGGCCAGCCCGTCCCAGTCCTCGGCGTAGTCCTCGAGGAACCGGCCGTCCCGGCCCGGGTAGCAGATGGTGACGAGCTCGACATCCGGGGGGACGACGTCCAACCACTGCAGGTAGCCACTGGAGCCGCCGCCGCAAAAGCTGAGGCAGACCAGCGTCCGGCGTGCCTGCGGGTTCGGTCGGGCGCGCACCACGATGTTGTCAAGGTTCTGCATTCGTCACTCTTCCTCCGGCTTCGGATGAAACTGGGTTCGACCGGCTCAGCCGGCCTGGCTGGCCAGCGACTCGACGTGCCGGGCGAGATCGGACAACCGCGGATGGCGATAGACGTCCTTGGTCGGCATCAGCAGCCCGAAGTCCTTCTTCAGCCGGGCCACCACCCGCAGCGCGACCAGCGAATGGCCACCGAGGGCGAAGAAGTCGTCATCCGCGCTGACCTCGCCGCGGCCCAGGACCTCCGACCAGACGTCGGCGATCAACTGCTCGAACTCGCCGCTCGGCGCGGCGCCCACGGCGCCGGTGTCCGCAGTCGCGGGCAGCGCGGAAACGTCTAGTTTCCCGTTCACGGTGCGGGGCAACTGGGTCAGCTGCACGAATTCGGTGGGCACCATGAACTCCGGCAGCGCCGCACCGCACGCGGCCTTCAGCTGCTCGCTGGAGCAGTCCGGGCTGACGTGGTACGCGACCAACCGCTTTCCCAGCGGCCCGTCCTCACGCACCAGCACGGCGGCCGCGACCACGCCGGGCTGGCCCTGCAGCACCGACTCGATCTCAGGCAGCTCGATCCGAAAGCCGCGCAACTTGACCTGCCGATCAGCTCGGTCGATGAATTCCAGCACTCCATCGTCCGACCAGCGCACCACATCACCGGTCCGGTAGAGCCGGGTGCCGGGTGCGCCGAACGGGTCGGCCACGAACCGCTGCGCGGTCAGGCCTGGACGGTTGTGATAGCCGTCGGCCAGCCGGGCGCCGGCCAGATACAGCTCGCCGGGGGTGCCCGGTCGGACCGGGGACAGCTGCCCGTCCAGGACCCGAGCCTGGATGCCCGCTAGCGGCACGCCGATCTGCGGATCACCCGGACCGATGATCCAGGTGGCGGTCGCGTCGACTGTGCACTCGGTCGGACCGTAGAGGTTCAGTGCCTCGAGCACTCCGTGAGATCCTGCTTCGGCCAACTCCCGCCAGCTGCTGGCCGGAATCGGCTCGCCGCCGATGAACAGCCGAAGCCTGCGGCCGCCCGGGCAGCCCGCCAGCAGCTGTTCGCGCAGCGCCGCGTAGTGCGACGGGGTCAGGTCCAGGTCGGTCACGCCGCACTCGTCCAGCCATGCCATCAGATTGGCTGGATCGGTGCGGTGCTCGGAATCGAGCACCACCACGGTGTCGCCGCGGCACACCCGTGCCCACTGCTGCACCGAGGCATCGAAGGACATACTGGCGTTCCAGGCCACCACACGTGGCTCGGCGGCGTACATGCCGACTCGCTCGAGCGCACCGACCAGACCGGCAACCGCCCCATGGCGTACCACCACGCCCTTGGGCACCCCGGTGGAGCCGGAGGTATAGATCAGATAGGCAGGATCCAGTGGCGAATTCGGGGCGACGGGCTGCGCGGTGCCGGCGGTCGCGCTCGGCGCCAGCACCTGCACGCCGGGCGGGCACCAGGCAGGGGCATCGCAGGAGAGCAATGCCTTCAAACCCGAGTCGGTCGCCAGGTAGTCCAGCCGGTCAGCCGGATAGCTCGGATCCAACGGGACGTAGGCCGCGCCGGAGCGCCACACCGCCAGCAGCGCGACGACCAGTTCGGCTCCGCGTGGCAGGCTGATGCCCACCCGGGCACCCCGGCCGATATTACGTTCGGTCAAGGCGGCGGCCAGTCCGGCGGTGCGCTCGTCCAGGTCGGCGAAGCTGAGCCGACCGTCCGTGCCGATCACCGCGGTGCGGTGCGGCTCGCGCTTCGTCACCTCCGCGAACCGGCCCAACAGGTCGCTCATCAGCTCTCCTCGGCCGGGATAGCCGGCGCGACGGTGGGTGCGCAGTCCAGCACGTTCACCGGCTCACCCATCGCCACCACGATCTTGCGGTCGCCGCGGAACGGATCGCGTCCGTGTGCGCAGAGAATGTTGTCCACCAGCATCAGGTCGCCGGGCTGCCACCGCTGCCGGACGGTTGCTGCGTCGTAGGCGGCGCACAGTGCCTGGAGTTCCTCCCGGGCCAGCGAGCTGCCATCTCCGAGCGCGGTGTTGAAGGGCAGGTCCTCGCGTCCGAACTCGTCGATCAGGGTTTCGCGCAGCTCATCGTCAAGGGCCCACTCGTTCCAGAACGCCAGATGGTTGAACCACGCCTCGTCACCGGTCGCCGGGTGGCTGATGATGCCCGGCCGCAGTTGGCTGGTACGCAGATGGCCATCGGCCTGCCATCGGCAGGAGATGAGATTCTCCGCGCAGTACCGTTCCACCTCAAGCGGCGTTTCGGCCGCGAATGCCGTGCTCCAGCTGGTGGAGATGTGCTCGGAGTAGCTGCGGTTGAGCAGCCAGCCCGTCGCACGCACCTTTGCCTCCAGATGCGGCGGCAGTTCCGCCAGCACCCGGCGGCAGTCCGCGACCGGTGTGGCGCCGCCCTCGGGCGGCGCCACCAGGCAGGCGAACATCAGCAGGCCGGGGAAGGTCAGGGTGTAGCTGTTCTCGTTGTGCATCTGGATCCGCTGTGCGGGCGGCAGATCGGTGGAGGAGAAGACCCCGTTGCCGAAGTCGCTGCGCGGCGTGGCCTTCTCGCGGTAGGGCGTGCGAGCGGGCATCAGCGCGTCCCGAACGCGGCCGAACTCCTCGACGCCGGTGATCGGCAGGCCGCGCAGGTAGATGGCACCGTGCTGATGCAGCGCCCTGCGCAGTGCCGGGGCGGCCGCCGTCAGCCATTCGACCGCGGCCTCGATCTCGGTCAACGCGGGAGGCTCAGCGGTGGCCGGCGCCCCAGGGGAAACCACCCATTCGAGCGGCACGATTTCACTGGCAGCAGAGATGCTCATCACACTGACCCTTTCGAGGGGTACTTCGCCGCGGTGCCACAGCGACCACCGGGTCTCGACAGGTCGAACGCTAATCAGCCTGCCGAGTTGGTTCCGGCAGCCGCTGCGGCAATCTAGCGGCAGCTTCGACGGCTGTGCCCGCCAGCAGCTTCGGACAGGCTCGACGTGCGTTGGCCCTGCCCGAACCTGATCCGAGTCCGGCCGAGCGGGGCTGGTCGCGCCAGCGGTCGGCCGGTTGTCACCGGCCGGTCGGGTGCTGGTCCTGGAAGCGGCGTGGCTCGGGTTTCAGCCGCGCGCGGCGGCCAGCTCGGCCATCCGCTCCAGGGTGGCAGTCATGCCGGCCCGGTTGCGTTGCGGAAATCGCAGCAGCACCAGGCCTAGCCGGTTCGGCACGCCGCGGGCGTCCCATTCCTCGGTGACCTCGGTGCCGCCGGCCACCTCGGTGAGCCGGTACCGCCAGATGTGGCCGTTGAAGTGCCGCCAGCCGATCAGCGCCGGCTCCTCGAACTCCACCACCGTGTTGCGGATCTTGTAGTCCGCCGTCAGGTGCATGTCCATCGAGAAGGAAGCTCCCAGGCTGAGCCGGCCGGGACCGCCCGGGCGGAGGGCTTTCACCGAGCCGGAGCCATCGATCAGCGGATGCTGGGCCGGGTCGGCCAGGATGTCGAACAGCCATTGCCGGTCGGCGGCGATCACCTTGCTCACCGAGACCAGGTAACGCGAAGTGGTAGTCACCCCTCAAGTTCTACCGCGAGGCCGCCCGCCGAATGGCATCCGGCTGAGCGGCGGCTACCGTACTGGCATGCGATCTTGGCCCACCATCGACGTGCCGGCGTTGCCGGGTGACCCGCGACCTCTCAGGCTTTACGACACCGCGGCCGACGAGGTCAGAGCCACCGCCCCGGGTCAGACCGCCAAGATCTACGTGTGCGGGATCACCCCGTACGACGCGACCCACTTGGGGCACGCCGCGACCTACCTGGCCTTCGACCTGGTGCAGCGGATGTGGCTGGACGCCGGTCACCGGGTGCACTACGTGCAGAACGTCACCGACGTCGACGACCCACTGCTGGAGCGCGCCGCGGCGACGGGCATCTCGTGGTCGGAGCTGGCCGAGCGCGAGACCGAGTTGTACCGCCAGGACATGACCGCCCTGCGGGTGCTGCCGCCGAGCGAGTACGTCGGCGTGGTGGAGTCGGTGGACGAGATCGCCGAGGCGGTGGCCAAGCTGCTGGCCGACGACCACGCCTACTGGCTCGAAGACGACGTCTACGCCCGGACGTCGACCAACGGCCGTTTCGGATACGAGTCGAGGTACTCCCGCGAGCAGATGCTGCCGCTGTTCGCCGAGCGCGGCGGGGACCCCGACCGGCCGGGCAAGCGCGATCGGTTGGACGCGCTGCTGTGGCGCGGTCGCCGGGACGGCGAGCCGTTCTGGGACACCGCCGTGGGCGCAGGCCGGCCGGGCTGGCACGTCGAGTGCTCGGTGATCGCCTGCAACCGGCTGGGGATGGGCATCGATGTGCAGGGCGGTGGCTCGGACCTGCGTTTCCCCCACCACGAGCACTCGGCCGCGCACGCCGAGGCGCTCAGCGGCCAGTGGCCCTTCGCCCGGCACTACGTGCACGCCGGCATGATCAGCCTGGACGGCGAGAAGATGAGCAAGTCCCGGGGGAACCTGGTGTTCGTCTCCAAGCTGCGCGGAGCCGGCGTCGATCCGATGGCGCTCAGGCTGGCGCTGCTGGACGGGCACTACCGGTCTGACCGGGAATGGACCGGCGGCCGGCTGCCGCAGGCCGAGCGGCGGCTGGCCAGCTGGCGGCAGGCCAGCTCGGCAGCGGCCGGCCCGGACGCCCTGCCGGTGCTGGATCGCATGCGTGACCGGCTGTGCGATGACCTCGACACCAGCGGGGCGATGGCGGCCGTCGACCGGTGGGCTCGCTTGACCTTGGAGCAGACCGCCGACGCGGCTGACCCGGCGGCGCCGGCTCTGGTCGCCCGCGCGGTGGACGCGCTGCTCGGCGTCAAGCTGTAGCCGCTTCGGCGCGCTACGTGCGCGCCCAGCGCCATTACCTTGCCAGCTGCCGGCCCTGGCAACGAGCCGACGTCGTCATCGACAACACCGCGCTGACCGCTCCGACGCTGGTCAGCCTCATTCCGCGCCAGGCGTCCTCGCCTGCGGGGCGGTCGGCAGGACGGCGGTAGGCATCGGCGTGGTCGCCGGTGATCTCAGCTCGGCGGACGGCATCACCGCGGTGGCGCCTGCTCGGGCGCTCGTGCTCGGCATCGCCGCGGTCTGCTCCAGCGCCGGCTCGGCGTCGCGCACCTCCACGACGTCGAGGACCACCGTGGTCACGTTGTCGTGGCCCCCGGCGTCCAGCGCCCGGCGCACCAGCTGATCGGCCGCTGCCTGCGGGTCGGGGGTCGCGCTCAGCAACTCGGCGATGACGGAGTCCTCCAGCTCGCCGGTCAGCCCGTCCGAGCACACCAGGAAGCGGTCGCCGGGCACTGGCTGCACCAGCCACACGTCCGGCGCCGGGGCCGGGTCAGAGCCCAGCGACCGGGTCACCACGTTGCGTCGCGGATGCGAGCGGGCGGCCTCGGCGGTGATGCGGCCGGCGTCGACGAGCTCCTGGACCGCCGAGTGGTCCACGGTCAGCTGGCCGAGCTGCCCCCCGGTGAACCGGTAGACCCGCGAGTCGCCGACATTGAACACCGCCAGTTGCTCACCGTGCTCTGAGCCCACCACGCCTATCCCGGTCAGGGTGGTGCCCATTCCGAGCCGGTCGTCGCGCTCGGCGCTCGCCGAGAGGATGTGCTGATTGGCCTGCCGGACGGTCTCGGTGAGGTCTTCGGCCCGCATCCGCTCCTGCTCGGCCAGCCGGGCGAACTCGGTGACCGCCAGCTGGCTGGCCACCTCGCCCGCCGCGTGCCCGCCCATGCCGTCAGCCACCACGAACAGGCCGGGCACCGCCAGCAGGCTGTCCTCGTTCAGCGTGCGGACCCGGCCGACATCGGTGGCCGAACCCCAGCGCAAGGTGAGCATCGGTGCGCGACGTCCCTTCGTAGCGGTCATCTGCGCGCTAAGCGGCTCGACGCCGCTCTGGCGCGCGATCACAGTTTCCCGTCGTGCGGCTGGTGGAGTTGGCAGTGTATGGGCCGACGCGCTCGCCCGCCGGTTCAGGACAGCGGCCCGTGCCCCGCCTCGTGGCCGGCTGCCTTGGCGCCGGCCTACATCGAGCCAGGCGGACCGCCCTTGTCACGCCGGCGCAGGTAGCGCTCGAACTCCTTGGCGATGGCATCGCCGGAGGCTTCGCGCATCTCACCGTCGTCGTCGCGCTCTTCGAGGTTGCGGATGTAGTCGCGCACGTCCTCGTCCTCGGCGGCCATCTCATCGACCAGCTTCTGCCAGTCGTCGGCCTGGGTCGGCAGCTCACCCAGCGGCACCGCGATGTCGAGCACCTCTTCGACCCGGTGCAGCAGGGCGATGGTGGCCTTGGGATTGGGAGGCTGGGCCACGTAGTGCGGAACCGCCGCCCAGAACGAGATCGCCGGAATGCCGACCCGCACGCACGCCTCCTGCAGCACGCCGACGATTCCGGTGGGGCCCTCATAGCGGGACCGGTCCAGGCCGAACCTGGTGGCGCTGGCCGGGTCATAGGAGGTTCCGGTGACCGGGGTGGGCCGGGTGTGCGGGGAGTCCGACAGCAGCGCGCCCAAGGTGACCGCGGTGCGCACCCCCAGCTCGCGCATGATCTCCAGCAGCTCCTCGCAGAAGCCGCGCCAGCGCATGTTGGGCTCGATGCCGCGGACGAGCACCAGGTCGAAGTCCGCGCCGGCCGGCCGGCACACCGACAGCCGGGTGGTCGGCCAGCTGATCCGGCGGGACACCCCGTCCACCAGTGAGACCGTGGGGCGGTTGACCTGGAAGTCGTAGTAGTCATCCGGGTCCAGCGCGGCCAGCGGGGTCGCCGACCAGGTCAACTCCAGGTGCTCGACCGCGCCGGTGGCGGCGTCACCGGCGTCGTTCCAGCCCTCGAAGGCCGCGACGAGAACCGGGTCCTTGAGTTCCGGCCAGTTCTCGAATTCCGTCATCTGCCCAGCTTAGGACTCCATGCCTGCGGCCGGAGCGGCAACAGGCCGGAGCCGGGTGAGACGATCGCACCGCGACACCGCCGTCCCCGCCGCGCGTACAGGGCTCCTGCGCCCGCGACGCCCGGTAAGCTCGGCCTGTGCCTTTAGATCCAGCTAGTGATCCCTTTCTGACTGCCCTGACCGAGCGCGTGCTGGTCGCAGACGGCGCCATGGGCACCATGCTGCAGGACGCGGATCTGAGCCTTGCCGACTTCGACGGCCTCGAAGGGTGCAACGAGATCCTCAACGTCACCCGCCCGGACGTGGTGGCCAGCGTGCACGAGGCCTACTTCCAGGCCGGCGCCGACGCGGTGGAGACGAACACCTTCGGCGCCAACTGGGCCAACCTCGCCGAGTACGACATCGCCGACCGCATTCGCGAGCTTGCCCTGGCCGGCGCACAGATCGCCCGCGAGGTCGCCGACCGGCACTCCACCGCCGAGCGTCAGCGCTTCGTGATCGGCTCGATCGGCCCGGGCACCAAGCTGCCGACTCTGGGCCACGTGCACTTCACCAAGCTGCGCGACGCCTATCTCGAGCAGGCGGCCGGGCTCATCGAGGGCGGCGCCGACGTGCTGCTGGTCGAGACCTCGCAGGACCTGCTGCAGACCAAGGCCGCCATCATCGGGTCAAAGCGGGCGATCCAGGCGGCGGGCCGGGAGTTGCCGATCATCGCCCAGGTCACCGTCGAGACCACTGGCACGATGCTGCTCGGTTCTGAGATCGGCGCGGCCCTGACCGCGCTGGAGCCCTTGGGAATCGACCTGATCGGGTTGAACTGCGCCACCGGCCCGGCCGAGATGAGCGAGCACCTGCGCTACCTGTCCCAGCACGCCAAGATCGGCCTGTCGGTGATGCCGAACGCCGGCTTGCCGCAGCTCGGCCCGGACGGCGCCTGGTACCCGCTCACCCCTGATGAGCTGGCCGGCTCGCTGGCTTCCTTCGTCACCGAGTTCGGCACCGGCCTGGTCGGCGGCTGCTGCGGCACCACGCCCGAGCACATCCGGCTGGTGGCCGAGCGGGTGGCCGGCCTGAAGCCGGCGCGGCGGCAGCCGAAGTCTGAACCGTCGGTGGCCTCGTTGTACGCCAGCGTGCCGTTCCGGCAGGACGCCTCGGTGCTGATGATCGGCGAGCGCACCAACGCCAACGGCTCCAAGGCGTTCCGCGAGGCGATGCTCAACGGCGAGTTCTCCGAGTGCGTGGAGATCGCGCGTTCCCAGAGCCGGGACGGCTCGCACCTGCTGGACGTCAACGTCGACTACGTGGGCCGCGACGGCGCCGCCGACATGCGCGAGATCGCCGGCCGGTTCGCCACCGCCTCGACCCTGCCGCTGATGCTGGACTCGACCGAGCCGGAGGTCATCGAGGCCGGCCTGGAGATGGTCGGCGGCCGGTCGATCGTCAACTCGGTCAACTTCGAGGACGGCGACGGCCCGACCTCGCGCTACGCCCGGATGCTGCCGCTGGTGAAGGAGCATGGCGCGGCCGTGGTCGCCCTCACCATCGACGAGGAGGGTCAGGCCCGGACCCGCGAGCACAAGATCGCGGTCGCCGAGCGGTTGATCAACGACCTGACCGGCAACTGGGGCATCGCGCTGTCCGACATCATGCTCGACTGCCTGACGTTCCCGATCGCCACCGGCCAGGAGGAGACCCGTCGCGACGGCATCGAGACGATGGAGGCGATCCGGGAGCTCAAGCGGCGCTACCCCGAGGTGCAGACCACGCTGGGGCTGTCCAACGTCTCCTTCGGCCTGAGCCCGGCTGCCCGCCAGGTGCTGAACTCGGTGTTCCTGCACGAGTGCGTCGAGGCTGGCCTGGACTCCGCCATCGTGCACGCCTCCAAGATCCTGCCGCTGTCGAAGATCCCGCCCGAGCAGCTGGAGGTGGCGCTCGACCTGGTCTATGACCGCCGCCGTGAGGAGTCGGTGAACGACGACGGCACCGTCAACGAGGCCTATGACCCGCTGCAGCGTTACCTGCAGCTGTTCGAAGGGGTCTCCTCGCAGTCCACGGCCGCCTCCCGGGCGCAGGAGCTGGCGTTGCTGCCGCTGGACGAGCGGCTGCAGCGCCGGATCATCGACGGCGAGCGCAACGGGCTGGAGGCCGACCTGGACGCGGCCATGCAGGACCAGTCACCGCTGCAGATCATCAACGAGACCCTGCTGTCGGGCATGAAGACCGTCGGTGAGCTGTTCGGCAGCGGCGAGATGCAGCTGCCGTTCGTGCTGCAGTCCGCCGAGGTGATGAAGACCTCGGTGGCCTACCTCGAACCGCACATGGAGAAGGCCGACACCGACGGCAAGGGCACCATCGTGCTGGCCACCGTCAAGGGCGACGTGCACGACATCGGCAAGAACCTGGTCGACATCATCTTGTCCAACAACGGCTACACGGTCGTCAACATCGGCATCAAGCAGCCGATCACAGCGATCCTGGAGGCCGCCGAGGAGCATTCCGCCGACGCCATCGGGATGTCGGGACTGCTGGTCAAGAGCACCGTGGTGATGAAGGAGAACCTGCAGGAGATGAACTCCCGCGGGGTCTCGGAGAGGTTCCCGGTGCTGCTCGGCGGCGCCGCGCTGACCCGGGCCTATGTCGAGCAGGACCTGGCCGAGATCTTCACCGGCGACGTCCGCTACGCCCGCGACGCCTTCGACGGCCTGCGGCTGATGGACGCGCTGATGGCGGTCCGCCGTGGTGGGGTCGCCGTCGACCCGAACGGGCCGGATGACACCAAGCTCTCCGATGAGGAGAGTCGCAAGCTGGCCGAGCGCAAGGCCCGTCGCGAGCGGTCACTGCGGATCGCGGCCGAGCGGCAAGCCGCCGAGGACGCCGTCGAGGACCCGCTGGAGGGCACCCGTTCGGACGTGGCCACGGACGTGCCGGTGCCCACCCCGCCGTTCTTCGGCTCTCGGGTCGTCAAGGGCATCGCGCTGGCCGAGTACGCCTCGCTCCTGGACGAGCGGGCCACCTTCATGGGCCAATGGGGCCTCAAGGGCGGCCGCGCCGGCAAGGGCCCCAGCTATGAGGAGCTGGTCGAGACCGAGGGCCGGCCCCGCCTGCGGTACTGGCTGGACCGCTTCCAGACCGAGGGTGTGCTGGAGGCGGCCGTGGTCTACGGCTACTTCCACTGCGTCAGCGAGGGCAACAAGCTGATCATCCTCGGCCAGGACGGCGGCGAGGCCGAGTCCTTCGAGTTCCCGCGCCAGCGCCGGGACCGCAGGCTGTGCCTGGCGGACTTCTTCCGCGCCCGGGAATCCGGCGAGACTGACGTGGTGGCCTTCCACGTCGTCACCATGGGCGCGCGGATCTCGCAGTTTGCCAACGAGCTGTTCGCGGCCAACAACTACCGCGACTACCTGGAGGTGCACGGGCTCTCGGTGCAGCTGACCGAGGCGCTGGCTGAGCTGTGGCACCGCCGGGTCCGCGAGGAGCTGGGCTATGCCATCGAGGATTCCAGCGACCTCGACGAGATCTTCAAGCAGGGCTACCGCGGTTCGCGATACTCCTTCGGCTACCCGGCGTGCCCGAACCTGGAGGACCAGGAGCAGTTGTTCCGGTTGCTCAAGCCGGAGCGGATCGGGGTCGAGCTCTCCGAGGAGTTCCAGCTGGTGCCGGAGCAGTCGACCTCGGCGATCATCGTGCCGCATCCCGAAGCCAAGTACTTCGCCGCCAAGTGAGCAGATCGGCCGACCCTGCGGCGCTGGATGGCCTGCAGGCCGTGCTGTGGGACCTGGACGGAACCCTGGTCGACACCGAGCCGTCCTGGATCGCGGCCGAGTACCGGCTGGTGGAGTCCTTCGGTGGCGTCTGGGACGACCGGCACGCTCACGCGCTGGTGGGCAACCCGTTGCTGGTGTCGGCTGCTTACCTGCGTGAGCACGGCGGCGTCGATCTGCCGCTGGAGGACATCGTGGACCGGCTGCTGGCCGAGGTGGTCGCCGCCGTCGAGCGTGAGGTCGTCTGGCGTCCGGGGGTGCGCCGGCTGCTGGCCGAAGTGCGAGCGGCGGGGCTGCCATGCGCCATGGTGACGATGTCCTACCAGTCCCTGGCGCAGACCGTCGCCCGCCAGCTGCCGGCCGGAACCTTCTCCACCCTGGTGACCGGCGAGCAGGTCGCCCGTGGCAAACCCGACCCTGAGGCGTATCTGACCGCGGCCCAGCGGCTCGGCGTCGAGCCGTCGCGGTGCGTGGCGATCGAGGACTCGCCGGCCGGCGTCGCCTCGGCTGAGGCCGCGGGGTGCGTGGTGCTGGCGGTGCAGAACCAGGTGCCGCTGGCCCCCGCTCCTGGCCGGACCTTGCTCACCGAGTTGAGCGCGGTGACCGTGGCCGACCTGAAGGCGCTGGTCACCGACTACGCCGAGCTCTGAGCCGGCTCCTGAGGCTAGAGGCCCGGCCCGCTCGGGCTGTGAAGGCTCTCAGGCCCTGGCGCTCGGAGGCTCTCAGGCCCTGACGCTCGGAGGCTCAGGTGTCGACGCTGACCTCGACGCTGGGGGAGGCCACCGCAACCCGGTCGGCGGTCAGCGTGGCCAGCGCGTCGAACGGGAATGGCGGCGGGGTGCCGCCCTTGGCCGGGCAGAGCTGCTGGTGGCTGCACCAGTCGCACAGCTTGGACGGGCTCGGTCTGAAGTCGCCGGTCAAGCTGGCCGCCGCGATCGCCTTCCAGATGGCCTGCAGGGTGCCCTCGAAGCGGGCCAGCTCCTCGGCCTCGGGCTGGTAGCTGAGGGTGTCGGTGTCGGCGAGGTAGATCAGCCGCAGCTGGCGGGGCACCACGCCGCGGGTGCGCCAGAGCACCAGGGCATAGAACTTCATCTGAAACAGCGCCCGGGCCTCGAAGGCCTCACGGGGAATCGAGCCGGTCTTGTAGTCCACCACCCGCAGGTCACCGGCCGGCGAGACGTCGAGGCGGTCGACGTAGCCGCGCAGCCGCAGACCGTTCAGCACCACCTCGACCAGCTCTTCGCGGGCGGCCGGCTCCAGCCGTTGCGGATCTTCCAGCGCGAAGTAGTTCTTCACCAGATCACGGGCTGACTCGAGCCAGGCGGCCAACTCCGCGCCCTGCTGGTCGTCGTCGAACAGCTGAGCCAGTTCGGGCCGGGCCTCGAGCAGTCGCTGCCAGGACGGGGCCACGTCGGCCTGGGCCTGCTCGACGGTGCGCTCGCCTGCGGGCAGGTCGTACAGATGCTCCAGCACCGCGTGCACCACGGTGCCGCGGGTCGCGGCGCGGCTCGGCGTCTCGGGAAGCCGGTCGATGCTGCGAAACCGGTAGAGCAGCGGGCAGGTCTTGAAGTCGGCGGCCCGCGACGGCGAGAGCGAGCCGAGGATGGCTGGCGGCAGCGGGGTCTGCTCGGCCGGCGGCGCGTCCAGCAACTCTGTCTGGGTCATGGTCGCAAGACTAGGTGGGGGCGCCGACAGAACTGCCGAACCGGTCCGCGCGTCGGCTCGACGGCCACGATGAAATCGAGGGCCACGATGAAATCGAGGGCCACGATGAGACAGCCGGCGCAACGCTCTCACCGCCCACCTCCCTCACAGCCAGCGCAGGTGCTTGACCGGCCAGCTGACTGCCACTGCCCGGCCCACGATGCTCGAACCGGGGATCGCGCCGAAGATCCGCGAGTCCAGGGAGTCGCAGCGGTTGTCACCCATCATGAAGTACGTGCCGGCCGGCACCTTGACGGCGGCAAAGTCGGCGATCGGGCCGCAGGCCGGATTGACGTAGGGCTCTGCCAGCGCCTTGGTTCCGACGAACACCTTGCCGCCGCGGCCGCTGATCGTCTCACCCGGCAGGCCGATCACCCGCTTGATGAGCTCGGCGGCCTCGGGCGGCGCCAGCGGCGGCCGGTCGAAGACCACGACGTCGGCCCGGGCCACGGAGCTGAACCGGTAGGAGAGCTTGTCGACCAGCACCAGGTCCGGTTGGCAGCTCTGGCAGCCGTGCAGCGTGGGCTCCATGGAGGCCGAGGGGATGTAGTAGGAGCTGATCACGAAGCTTCGCATCGCCACGACGGTGACCGTCACGGCGAGCAGGAACGCCAGCGTGTGGGTCAGCCGGCCGACCCAGGTCACCGGCCGGCTGCGACTGGCTGGCGCAGCGGGCTCGCCCGTCGAACCGTCGGCAGCCGGCTGCTGAGCTGCCGGCGTCCCGGCCCGCTCCTGCTCAGCTGCCCGATCGGCTCGACGCTCGGCCACCCGGGCTTGGATGCGGGCGCGCAGGTCCGGTTCAGGGCCTGGACCCGTCGGCTGCTCACGCTCTGCCACAGTCGCACAGGCTAACCGGTGCGGGGTCAGCGGCTGGCCGACGGCCGGTCGGCGTGGTCGGCGAGGCCGGGCCGGGCTCGCGACCTCGTAGGATCAGGCGGTGAGCAGCCCACGGTCGAAGCCTGACCAGCGACGCGAGGCAGGCGGCTGGCTGCTCCGGATCGGCTCGGTGCTGGGCGTGCCGATCTTCCTCACCCCGAGCTGGGTGCTGGTGGCCGGCTTCATCACCGTCAGTTACGCCGGCTTCCTCCGCGAGCAGATCCCCGGGGCCTCCCACGCCCTCTCCTACGTCCTCAGCCTGCTGTTCGCCACCGCGCTGGCGGCCTCGGTGCTGCTGCACGAGGTGGGCCACACGGTGGTCAGCAAGGTGGTCGGCCTGCCGGTCCGCCGGATCGTGGTGTTCCTGCTGGGCGGGGTGTCCGAGATCGAAGGGGAGGCCACCCGGCCCCGGGACGAGTTCGCGATCGCGGCGGCCGGGCCGCTGGTGTCGCTGCTGCTCGCTGTTGCCTGCTGGGCGGTGAGCCTGCTGCCGCCGGAGCAGTCGGCGGTCGCGGTGCTGCTGTTGCTGCTGGCCTGGAGCAACCTGGTGATCGCGGTGTTCAACGTGCTGCCGGGGCTGCCGCTGGACGGCGGCCGGCTGGTGCAGGCGCTGCTCTGGATGTTGGGCAGCTCCCGGCTGACCGCCATCCGGATCGCCGCCTGGTCCGGCCGCGCGGTGGCCGCGCTGCTCGGCCTGGCCGTCGTGTTCGGCAACGCGTTCCTGGGTGGTGACACCCCGGCTGACCTGGCCACGGTGGGATCGACCGTCATGGGGTTCGCGATAGCCGCGTTCCTGTGGCTCGGCGCCAGCCAGGCGCTGCGGATGGCGCAGCTCAGCGCCCGGGCGGCCAAGCTGCGACTGGACCAGCTGCTGCGGGCTTCGCTCTACCTGCCCTCCCACACGCCGGTGTCCGAGGCAGTCCGGCAGGCGGCGGTCACCGGCGCCACCGGCGTCGTCGTGATCGACGGGCAGGGCCGCAGCCGGGCGATCGTGGACGAGGATCAGATCGCGCAGATCCCGGCGGACCGGCGGCCGTGGACCTCGCTGGCCCAGGTCGCCCACGAGCTTCAACCGGGCATGCTCCTGGCCGAGGACCTGTGCGGGGAGCAGCTCATCGACACGCTGCGCGCGCACCCGGCCTCGCAGTACCTGGTGGTCGGCAAGGACGGAGTGGCTCGCGGGATCGTCACGGCGGTCGACCTCGCGCGAGCGCTGGGCCTTCCTCGACCTAAGCTGCGGCAGCAGTCGCCGAAGTGAGACCGCACTACTGAACCGTTCCGCGCTACCTCTACTAACCGTCTACTTTAACTTGAGACTTATGACAGATTGGCCTTCCTCTCCGTGCCCGACGTGACCGCTGACCAGACGACCGAAGCAGCCCGATTCAGAGTCGGTGACCGGGTGCAGCTGACCGACCCCAAGGGGCGGCTGCACACCGTCACGCTCGAGGCCGGCAAGCAGTTCCACACCCATCGGGGCGCCATCGCCCACGATCACCTGATCGGCGTCGAGGAGGGGTCGGTGGTGTTCTCGACCTCCGGCACCGGCTACCTCGCGCTGCGCCCGCTACTCAGCGACTACGTCCTGTCGATGCCGCGCGGGGCTGCGGTGATCTATCCCAAGGACGCGGCCCAGATCGTGTCCGAGGGCGATATCCACCCCGGCGCCCGGGTGCTGGAGGCCGGAGCGGGCTCCGGCGCCCTGACCTGCTCGTTGCTGCGGGCAGTCGGGCCCACCGGCTCGGTGATCTCCTACGAACGACGGGCCGACCACCTCGAGCACGCCAGGCGCAACGTCGACGCGTTCTTCGGCGGCCCGCCCGAGAACTGGGACCTGCGACTGGCCGACCTCTGCGAGCACCCGCCTGCCGAGGTCGTCGACCGGGTCATCCTCGACATGCTGGCGCCCTGGGACGTGCTGCCCGCGGTGGGCCCGGCGCTGCGCTCCGGAGGGGTGCTGATCGGCTACGTCGCCACCACCACCCAGCTCTCCCGACTGGTCGAGGCGCTGCGCGACGAGGGCGGGTGGACCGAGCCGCACGCCTGGGAGTGCCTGGTCCGCAACTGGCACGTGCTGGGCCTGGCAGTCCGCCCGGACCACCGGATGCAGGGCCACACGGCGTTTCTGGTCACCGCCCGGCGGCTGGCGCCCGGGGTGGTCGCGCCGACCCGGCAGCGCCGGCCGGCCAAGACGGTCGAGCTCGAGGTCGCGTTCGGCATGGTCGTCGAGCCGGCGCAGCCGGACTCCGATCAGCGGCCGGCCCGGCCGCCGCTGCCCTGAGCCCGCTCAGGCGGCCAGCCCGCCCGCCGCTGCCCTGAGCCCGCTCAGGCGTCGGGGCCGGCCACCAGCACGCCGTCGGCGGCCCGGGCCACGTGGATGCAGTTGCCCGGGCACTCCTTGGCCGAGTCCAGGACGTCCAGCCGCAGGTTGGCCGGCACGTCGACCCGGGCGCCGTCGCTCTGCTTGAGATCGCCCTCGGCGTCCTTGACATAGGCGAGGCCGTCGACGTCGAACTCGAAGACCTCCGGGGCGTACTGCACGCACAGGCCGTCACCGGTGCACAGCTGCTGGTCGATCCACACTTCGAGCACTTCGGAGTCCGTGCCGCCCTCTGTCACCCTCGGTCCTCACTGCGTCAGTGTCTGCCGCTTCGCCGTCCTCGGCCGAAGCGTGATGGATGTGCAACCGCAGTTCAGAGTAGTTGCCTCGCGATTTCTCACCCCGTGTGTAGGGTAAAAATCGAGCAGCGCCCCCACCTGCTCGGCAGGTCCATCGAAAGGGTACCTAGATGGCGGAAGAGTTCGGCAACGATCGAGGCTCCGACAAGTCGAATGCGGCGGAACTCGCGTACGAGATCCAGATCCTGCGCGCCCGTATCGCCGAATCCCCTCGCCAGATGCGCGCTTTGGAAGACCGGTTGATCGAGACCCAGGCACGGGTGGCCTCGTTGACCGACCGCAACGAGCGGCTGGCCGACACGCTGCGTGACGCCCGCGACCAGCTGGTCACCCTCAAGGAGGAGATCGACCGGCTGGCGCAGCCGCCCTCGGGCTACGGCATCTTCCTCGAAGCCGTGGACGAGCACAGCGTCGACATCTTCACCGGCGGCCGCAAACTGCGGGTCGCGGTCTCTCCCGAGGTCGGCATCGACACCCTCGAGCACGGCCAGGAGGTCATGCTCAACGAGGCCATGAACATCGTCCAGGCCCGCGGCCACGAGCGGGTCGGCGAGGTCGTGATGCTCAAGGAGATCCTCGAGGGCGGCGACCGGGCACTGGTGATCGGGCACACCGACGAGGAGCGGATCGTCCACATCGCCGACATCCTGCGCGGCTCGCCGCTGCGGGTCGGGGACTCGCTCCTGCTGGAGCCGCGGTCCTCCTACGTCTATGAGCGGATTCCCAAGAGCGAGGTCGAGGAACTCGTCCTGGAGGAAGTCCCCGACATCGACTACACCGACATCGGCGGCCTCAGCAAGCAGATCGAGCAGATCCGCGACGCGGTGGAGCTGCCGTTCCTGCACGCCGACCTGTTCCGTGAGCACCAGCTGCGGCCACCCAAGGGCATCCTGCTCTACGGCCCGCCCGGTTGCGGCAAGACCCTGATCGCCAAGGCGGTGGCCAACTCACTGGCCAAGCAGGTCGCCCGGGTGCGCGGCGACACCGAGAAGGGCCGGTCGTTCTTTCTCAACATCAAGGGCCCGGAGCTGCTGAACAAGTACGTCGGCGAGACCGAGCGCCACATCCGGCTGGTGTTCCAGCGGGCCCGTGAGAAGGCCAGCGAGGGCACTCCGGTGATCGTGTTCTTCGACGAGATGGACTCGATTTTCCGGACTCGCGGCTCGGGGGTGTCCTCCGACGTGGAGAACACCATCGTCCCGCAGCTGCTGAGCGAGATCGACGGTGTCGAGGGCCTGGAGAACGTGATCGTGATCGGCGCGTCCAACCGCGAGGACATGATCGACCCGGCCATCCTGCGTCCCGGCCGGCTGGACGTCAAGATCAAGATCGAGCGTCCCGACGCCGAGGCCGCCCGCGACATCTTCGCCAAGTACATCCTCACCTCGCTGCCGATCCACGCCGAGGACCTCGCCGAGCACGGCGGCTCGGCCGAGGCCACGGTGAACGCGATGATCCAGCACACCGTGGAGCGGATGTACACCGAGAGCGAGGACAACCGCTTCCTCGAGGTGACCTACGCCAACGGCGACAAGGAGACCCTGTACTTCAAGGACTTCAACTCCGGCGCGATGATCCAGAACATCGTCGACCGGGGCAAGAAGATGGCGATCAAGGATCTGCTCACGACCGGCCAGCGCGGCCTGCGGATGCAGCACCTGCTGGCCGCCTGCGTCGATGAGTTCCGGGAGAACGAGGACCTGCCCAACACCACCAACCCCGACGACTGGGCCCGGATCTCCGGCAAGAAGGGCGAGCGGATCGTCTACATCCGCACGCTGATCTCCGGCGGCAAGGGCAGTGAGTCCGGGCGGGCGATCGACACCATCTCCAACACCGGGCAGTACCTGTAGCGATATCGCTTGAGGCGCCCGCGATGATTCTCGGGTGAGCGGTTGGCGGACGCGGCTGCGGTCCCTGGCTATCGACCTGGGACCGCTGCGCCGTCACCGCGATTTCAGGCTGCGCACCATCGCTGCCAGCGTCTCGGCCTTCGGCGCGTACTTCACCATGATCGCGGTGCCGATCCAGATCATGCGGCTCACCGGTTCGACGGTGGCGGTCGGCCTGGTCGCAGCGGCTGAGTTCTTCCCGATCATCGCGGTGGGCCTGCTCGGCGGGGCGGTCGCTGACCGCTTCGACCGGCGCAAGGTGGTGCTGATCTCCGAGCTGGGCGCGCTGGGCTGCACGCTGGCGCTGCTGGGCAACTCGCTGTTGCCCGAGCCCAGGCTGTGGGTGATCTACCTGATGGCCGCCGGCGCCGTCTCGGCCAGTGCCATGCAGCGGCCCAGCCTGGACGCGATGCTGCCCCGGTACGTGCCACACGCCGAGATCCCCGCGGCGAGCATGGTGAACAACCAGGCCTGGGGACTGGCAGGCATCGCCGGCACCACGCTCGGCGGGGTGCTGGCAAGCACCAGCATCAGCCTGGCCTACGCCGTCGACGTCGCCAGCTTCGCGCTGTCCCTGCTGGTGTTCCTGCGGTTGACGCCCTTGCCGCGCACGCTCAGCACGGTCGTTCCCGGGGTCCGGGCGACGCTGGCCAGCGTCGGCGAGGGCGTCAGGTATGCCCTCGGGCGCAAGGACCTGCTGGGCACCTACCTGATCGACACCATCGCGATGGCCATGGCGATGCCGATGGCGCTGTTCCCGTTCTTCGCCGCTGAGCTGCATGCCCCGCACGCCGTCGGGCTGCTGTACGCGGCGGACTCGGTGGGCGCGCTGCTGGCCGGCGCCGTCTCCGGCTGGATCCGTCGGGTGCACCGGCACGGGCTTGCCATCATCGTGGCCGCGCTGTGCTGGGGCGCGGCGATCGGGCTGGCCGGCCTGATGCCCAACCTCGGCCTGGTGCTGCTGTTCCTGGCCTGCGCGGGCGCTGCCGACATGGTGTCGGGCACCTTCCGCGCGGTGATCTGGGACCAGACGATCCCCGATGAGCTCCGCGGCCGGCTCGCCGGCATCGAGCTGTTGTCCTACTCGATCGGCCCGACGCTGGGAAATGCCCGGGCAGGTTTCATGGCGGTCGGCGGCGTGCGGTTCGCCATCGCCAGCGGCGGCCTGCTGTGCGTGCTGGGTGTCGGCGCCGCGGCCGCGGCGCTGCCTGGCTTTCGTGCTTACGACACCCGCACGGACGAGTTCGCGCTGGCCGAACGGCAACGCCGCAGCGCGCCGGGAGCTGGCAGTCACACTCCGCCGGGTGGGCCGAGCACGTAGCCTTGCTCCATGAGCAGTAAGGGAACCGCATGAGTGTGATCCGGGTGATGGGCGCCGAGGTCGAGTACGGGATCAGCCTGCCGGCCAACCCCAACGCCAACGCGATGCTGCTCTCGGCCCAGGTGGTCAACGGTTACGCCTCGCTGCTGCCCGGCGGTCGCCGCCGGCGCCCGGGCTGGGATTTCGAGGAGGAGTCCCCGCTTCGCGACGCCCGGGGCTTTGACCTGTCCGGCCCGAACAACGTCGCCGAGCAGTTCCTCGACGACGAGGAGGACGCCGGCCTGGCCAACGTGGTGCTGCCCAACGGCGCCCGGCTCTATGTCGACCACGCCCACCCGGAGTACTCGACGCCTGAGGTCACCTCCCCGCTGGACATCGTCCGCTTCGACAAGGCCGGCGAACTGGTGATGTCGGCGGCGGCTCGACAGGTCGAGCGGCTCAGCGGCACCACCATCACGCTCTACAAGAACAACACCGACAACAAAGGCGTCTCCTACGGCGCGCACGAGAACTACCTGATGAGCCGGCAGACCCCCTTCGCCTCCATCGTCAGCCAGCTCACCCCGTTCTTCGTCACCCGGCAGGTCGTCTGCGGGGCCGGCCGGGTCGGCATCGGGCAGGACGGCCACCAGCACGATTTCCAGATCAGCCAGCGGGCGGACTTCTTCGAGGTGGAGGTCGGGCTGGAGACCACCCTGAAGCGGCCGATCATCAACACCCGCGACGAGCCGCACGCCGACGCGGAGAAGTACCGGCGCCTGCACGTGATCCTGGGCGACGCCAACCTCGCCGAGCTGTCGACCTTCCTCAAGGTCGGCACCACGTCCCTGGTGCTGGCCATGATCGAGAACCGCTGGCTGGGCGATGACCTCAGGATCATCGAACCCGTGCGGGAGCTGCGCGCGGTCAGCCACGACCCCTCGCTCAAGCACGCCATGCGGCTGGCCGACGGCCGGACGGTGACCGCCCTGCAGCTGCAGGGCGAATACCTGGACCGGGCCCGCAAATACGTCGATGACCGCTTCGGCAGCGACATCGACCCGCAGACGGCGCAGGTCCTCACCGAGTGGGAGTCGGTGCTGACCCGCCTCGCCGAGGACCCGATGCAGCTGGCCGGCGAGCTGGACTGGGTGGCCAAGTTACGGCTGCTTCGCGGCTTCGCCGAGCGCGACGGCCTGGACTGGTCCTCGCCCCGGCTGCATGCCATCGACCTGCAGTACGCCGACATCCGGCCGGACAAGGGCCTGTACCACCGGCTCGTCCAGCGAGGTTCGATGCGCACCCTGATCGAGCCGCACCAGGCCGTCACCGCGATGAACGAGCCGCCGACCGACACCCGGGCCTACTTCCGCGGCGAGTGCCTGCGCAGATACCCCGACGCGGTGGCGGCGGCGTCCTGGGACTCGGTGATCTTCGACGTCGGGCAGCAGTCGCTGGTCCGGGTGCCGACCTTGGAGCCGCTGCGCGGGTCCAAGGCGCACGTGCAGGAGCTGCTGGACCGGTGCCCGACCGCGCAGTCCCTAGTGCAGGAGTTGCTGGGTCACTGAGTTCCGGTATGCCAACATTCACAGCTAATTCCCGGTCCGCGCGGCAACCGCGCCGGGTGAGCTACTAGTGTCGAGAGGTACTCGCCGCCTGGCGGGTCTGCGGAGGTAATCATGGCCAGTCACGAGGGTGGGCAGTCCCGGCCCGCCAAGCAGCGCGCGGACGTCGATGAGGTAGCCGAGGAGACCAGCACCGATGTCGCCGAGCGCCACGAGAAGCTCAGCGACGACGTCGACGCGATCCTGGACGACATCGACGAGGTGCTCGAGACCAACCCTGAGGACTTCGTCCGGAGCTTCGTCCAAAAGGGCGGCCAGTGAGCGGTCACGGCGATAAGGCTCATGGACTGCTGCGGTACGCGACGGCTCCCGGCTCGTCGTCCTTCGTCGAATTCATGTCGGCAGCCGCCGCTGAGCTGCTGCCGGGCCACCGGGCGCATGCCGTGACCGGGCACCCTACGACCATGCCGCAGTCCGCGCACGCCACCACGATCGTGGCCGCGACCTTCAACGGCGGCGTGATCATGGCTGGTGACCGCCGGGCCACCATGGGCAACCTGATCGCCCAGCGCGACATCGAGAAGGTGTTCGCCGCCGACGACCACTCCCTGGTCGGCATCGCCGGCACCGCGGGCATCGCGATCGAGCTGGTCCGGCTCTTTCAGGTCGAGCTCGAGCACTACGAGAAGATCGAGGGCACCGCGCTCACCCTCGACGGCAAGGCCAACCGGCTCGCGACGATGATCCGGGGCAACCTGGGCGCGGCCATGCAGGGCCTGGCTGTCGTGCCGCTGTTCGCGGGCTTCGACGTCGACAGCGCGGCCGTGCAGGGCTCGGCCACCGCCGGGCGCATCTACAGCTACGACGTCACCGGCGGGCGTTATCCCGAGCAGTACTACCACTCGGTGGGCTCGGGCTCGGTGTTCGCCAAGGGCGCGCTGAAGAAGCTCTGGCGTCCGGGCTTGAGCGAGGAAGAAGCGGTCTCGGTCGTCGTGGAGGCGCTGTACGACGCCGCCGACGACGACTCGGCCACCGGCGGGCCGGACCTGACCAGGCGGATCTACCCGGTCGTGTACGCCGCCACCGCCGACGGCACCCGTCGGGTCGCTGACAGCAGCCTGGACACCGTGGTGCGGGCGCTGCTGGAGCGACGGGCGCTCGCGCCGGGTTCCTGAGCCACCCGCACGAGCCCGCCGCCAGCCGTCGAACCCTACGAACCGGAGAACACCTCATGTCGATGCCGTTCTACGCCTCGGCCGAGCAGATCATGCGCGACCGGTCCGAGTACGCCCGCAAGGGGATCGCCCGGGGCCGCAGCGTGGTGGTGCTGACCTACGCCGACGGCGTGCTGTTCGTCGCTGAGAACACCAGCTCGGCGCTGCACAAGGTCTCTGAGATCTATGACCGGATCGGCTTCGCCGCCGTAGGCAAGTACAACGAGTTCGAGAACCTCCGGGTGGCCGGCATCCGGCTGGCCGACCTGCGCGGCTACTCCTACGACCGCCGGGACGTCACCGCTCGAGCGCTGGCCAACGCCTACGCCCAGACCCTGGGCTCGATCTTCACCGAGCAGCAGAAGCCCTACGAGGTCGAGTTGTGCGTGGCCGAAGTGGGCTCGGTGGCGGGGCAGGACCAGCTGTACCGGCTCTCCTATGACGGCACCATCGTCGACGAGCCGGAGTTCCTGGTCATGGGCGGCCAGGCCGACACGGTCGCGGGCGCGCTCAAGAACTCCTTCCGCTCTAATCTGCCGCTGGCCGAAGCGGTGTCGGTCGCGGTCCAGGCCCTGGGCTCAGTCGGCGGCGAAGCCGGCGCGAACCGGGTGCTGGTGGCCGACAGCCTGGAGGTCGCGGTGCTGGACCGCAACCGGGGCCAGCGCAAGTTCCGCCGGATCGTCGGCCCCGCGCTGAGCAGCCTGCTGCCGGCCAGCGTGAACGGCGCTGCCGGAGCGCAGGACCAGACCGCCGCGCCGGACGGCACTGTGGTCGACACCGCCGGCGGCGGCACGGCCACGACGGCCGAAGGCGGCACGGCCGCGACCGCCGAACCTGCCGGGACCGGCGGCCTCGGCACCGCTGACGAGGCCACCGGCGCCGACACGCCGCCGACGTCGGCTAACCCGGACGGGTCCTGACCCGTTCGGAGCCGGCGAACGCCAGTGGCAGCTTCCGGCCGCTGGCGTGAGCTCAGCCGGCCACCACGTCGTCGCCGGACAGCGCGACCTTCACCGTGCCCAGGGGACTGCGAGCCGGGCCGCTGAGCACCGCGCCCTTGAGGTCGAAGGCCGAGCCGTGACACGGGCAGTCGAGTTCTTTGCCCGCCGGTTTCACCGTGCAGCCCTGGTGGGTGCAGATCGCGCTGTAGGCCGCGACCGTGGTCTCGGTCGGCCGGGTGATGATGATCTCCGCGCCGTCGGGCCCCTTGGCCGAGATGGCCTCGCCCACCTTGATGTCGGACAGCTTGGCCAGCGCCTGCGCCGCGGCGGCGCTGGAGCTGGGAGCAGCGGCGCTGGAAGACCCGGTCGCGGCCGCGCTAGAAGACCCGGCGGCAGCCGAGCTGGAACCGGCGCCAGGGGTGTTCGACCCCGCGGCCGGCTGGTTGGCGGGCGCCTTGGCCTGTGAGCAGCCGATCAGGGCGATCCCCGGTATGCCGACGGCCCCGACCGCCAGCAGGCTGCGGCGGCTGAGGCCCGCCGGTGTCGAATGGCTCTCGTCGTGCTCTCTCATCATCCACCGGCTCCAGGTCTGCGTTCGTCAGAAGTCATTGCTCGCTCAAACACTTGAACGGATGCGGCGCGCGATCGGTTCAGGTGGAGCAGGATTGAACCGTCCGGACAGCTCCGCCGTATGTGTTCGGGACGGCGCTCCCACTCACCAGCCACTGACCGCGCACCGTGTAAGCAACCAGCACGCAAGGAGAGCCTGAATGCCAGCCGATCGCGGCGCGGTCGATGAGCGTGAGTTCATGCAGGCCCTGCATGACGAGCACGCCGCGGCGCTGTGGGCCTTCGCGGTCCGGCTGACCGGCGGTGACCGGCAGGCCGCCGAGGATGTGGTGCAGGAGACCCTGCTACGGGCCTGGCGCAACCCCGACAGCCCGGCCTTCACGGCTGAGCAGTCCGGCGCCGCCCGCGGCTGGCTGTACACGGTGGCCCGTCGAATCGTGATCGATGAGTGGCGCGCGCGCAGCGTGCGTCCGGAGAAGCTGGTCTCAGCCGTCCCCGAGCCCGCGGTCGCCGACCACACCGACGCCCTCGTCGAGTCCCGGCTGTTCGCCGACGCGCTGCTGCGGCTCAGTGCCGAGCACCGGGCCGTCCTGGTCGAGTTGTTCTACCGGCGCTCGAGCGTGCGCGAGGCCGCCCACCACCTTCAGATCGCGGAGGGGACCGTGAAGTCTCGCTCGCATTACGCCCTACGGGCTCTCAAGCTGGCCCTCAACGAGATCGGGGCTCTGCCGTGACCGGCCCGGGCGCAGGGGAGGGCGCCGCCGAGCGCGAGCTCGCCGACGAGCACGCCCGCTTCGAGTTCGACGACGCCGCCTACCTGCTGGACGCGCTGGAACCTGAGCAGCGCGAGGCCTTCGAGGGCCACCTCAGCCGGTGCCCGGTCTGCCGTGACCGGGTGGCCGAGTTCGGGGACCTGCCGCGGGTGCTGGCTCGGGCCGACATCTCGGCCTGGGTTCCGGAGTCCCCGCCGGACACGCTGCTGCCCAGGCTGCTGCGCCAGGTCACGGCCAGCCGCCGGCGGCGGGCCTGGCGGATCGGCTCGCTCGCGGCCGCGGCGGCCTGCCTGCTCGCCCTGCTGGCCACCGGCGCAGTGCTTGGTTGGCAGAACGCGCACCGGCCGCAGACCCTGGCGATGCAGCCGGTCGGGTCGAACGCCGTCGGAGTGCACGCCACCGTGCAGCTGGTCGGGTCCGACTCGAGCCCCCGGGTCAAGCTGGCCTGCGGCTACGCCGGCGGCAGCGGCGGTTACCCGCGCCGCGCCGACACCTCTTACCGGATGATGATCTTCAATCACCGGGGTGAGAGGGTCGATCTCGGCAGCTGGACCCCGCAGCCGGACGAGGACGTCCAGATCACCCGCACCAGCCCGTGGCCGCGGTCGAGCATCAGCCGGATCGAGGTGTTCGACGACCGGGGCGAGCCCGTGCTGCGATTGCGCTTGTAGGCGACAAATGCATGCCGATGACGCCACACAAGGCGCATCCGGCTCCAACGCTGACTAGGCTGGGTTCGTGCAGCGACGCATCTTCGGTATCGAGAACGAATACGGTGTGACCTGCACTTTTGAGGGTCAGCGCCGGCTCAGCCCTGACGAGGTGGCCCGCTACCTGTTTCGCCGGGTGGTGAGCTGGGGCCGGTCCTCCAACGTCTTCCTGCGCAACGGCGCCCGGCTCTACCTCGACGTGGGCAGCCATCCCGAGTACGCCACCCCCGAGTGCGATTCGCTGCTCAGCCTGGTCACCCACGACAAGGCCGGTGAGCGGATCCTGGAGGGCCTGCTCATCGACGCCGAGAAGCGGCTCAACGACGAGGGCATCGCCGGCGACATCTACTTGTTCAAGAACAACACCGACTCGGCCGGCAACTCCTACGGCTGCCATGAGAACTTCCTGGTCGCCCGGCACGGCGAGTTCAGCCGGATGGCCGACGTGCTGATCCCGTTCCTGGTCACCCGGCAGCTGATCTGCGGCGCGGGAAAGGTGCTGCAGACCCCCCGGGGCGCGGTCTACTGCCTCAGCCAGCGGGCCGAGCACATCTGGGAGGGCGTCTCCTCGGCCACCACCCGGTCAAGGCCCATCATCAACACCCGGGACGAGCCGCACGCCGACGCCGAGCGCTACCGGCGGCTGCACGTCATCGTCGGCGACTCCAACATGAACGAGTCCACCACCCTGCTCAAGGTGGGCAGCGCCGACCTGGTGCTGCGGATGATGGAGCAGGGCATCACCTTCAAGGACCTGACCCTGGAGAACCCGATCCGGGCGATCCGCGAGATCAGCCACGACCTGACCGGCAGCCGGCAGGTGAAGCTGGCCAACGGCCGGCAGGCCAGTGCCAGCGAGATCCAGCGGGAGTACTTCGAGAAGGCGCGGACGTTCGTCGACGCCACGGGCTCGGACCCGGTCACCGAGCAGGTGCTCGACCTGTGGGGCCGGACCCTCAAGGCGGTCGAGTCCGGCGACCTCAGCCTGATCGACCGCGAGATCGACTGGGCCACCAAGTACCAGCTGCTGGAGCGCTACCGCAACCGCTACGACCTGCCGCTGTCCTCGCCGCGGATCGCCCAGCTCGACCTGACCTATCACGACATCCGGCGGGACCGGGGTCTGTACTACCTGCTGGCCAACCGCGGCGCGGTCACCCGGACGACCTCTGACCTGGCGGTGTTCGAGGCCAAGAGCGTGCCGCCCCAGACCACCCGGGCCAAGCTGCGCGGGGAGTTCATCAAGCGCGCGCAGGAGACCAGGCGTGACTTCACGGTGGACTGGGTCCACCTCAAGCTGAACGACCAGGCCCAGCGGACCGTGCTGTGCAAGGACCCGTTCCGAGCGGTCGATGACCGGGTCGAGAAGCTGATTGCCTCGATGTGAACGCCGGGGCCCGACGAACCACGCAGCCCGCCCGGGGTGGCGCGCCGCGCGGGCGTCGGCGTCGCCTACCGTTGTCGGACATGGCGGCGCGTCGACAGCAACGACTGGTGTCTCTGGTGCTGTGCCTGCTCTCGACCCGGCAGTACATCACCGCTGACCGCATCCGCGACACCGTCGAGGGCTATGAGGTGTCAGAGGACTCCACCAATCCCGACGAGGCTTTCAAGCGGAGCTTCGAGCGCGACAAGGCCGAGCTGCGCGAGCTCGGGATCCCGCTGGAGACCGGGCGCAACTCCGTCTTCGACACCGAGGACGGCTACCGGATCGCCCGGCACCAGTTCGAGCTGCCGCCGATCGAGTTCACCGCCGACGAGGCGGCCGCGGTGGGACTGGCCGGCCGGCTCTGGAGCACCGCGTCGCTGGCCACCGAGGCCCGGACCGCGCTGATCAAGCTGCGCGCCGCCGGAATCGAGATCGAGGAGCCGCCCGGCGCCGACGCGTTGCCCCCGCTGCCGGGCAACGAGCCGGCGCTGCCGGGCCTGGTCGCGGCGGTGTCCGAGCGCCGGGTGGTGCAGTTCGCCCACCGCAAGCAGTCGGCCCCCGCGCCGCAGAAACGGGTTCTCGAGCCGTGGGGAGTGCTGTCCTGGCGTGGCCGGTGGTACGTGGTCGGCTATGACCGAGGCCGTGGCGATGTGCGCAGCTTCCGGCTGGACCGGATCGTCGGCGAGGTCAGGACACTGGCCACCGCCGCCGAGACCAGCCGTCCTGAGGACCTGGACATGCTCGAGCTGGTCCGGGGCGCCAACCACCAACCCGACCAGCTGGCCAGTGTGCGGGTCGCTCCGGGCCGCGGCGGCCAGCTGCGGCGCCAGGCGCGGCAGGTGCGCAGCACCGCCGAGGGAGATGTGCTGACCCTGGACTACCGCGACCTCGACCGGCTTGCCGGGCTGGTGGCCGGCGCCGGGGCCGAAGCCGTCGCGCTCGAGCCGCCGGAGCTGGTGACCGCGGTGATCGGGTTGCTCAGCGGCGTCACCGGCGGCCGACCGGGTGCCGAGAGCGCCGAGCCTGCGGCGGTGGCCGGAGGCACGGCGTTGACCGGCGGTGGCCGGTGACCGACACCAGCGACAAGGTGTCCCGGTTGCTGGCCCTGGTGCCTTACATCCTGTCGCAGGGAGTGGCCTCGATCAGCGAGACCGCGCGCACGTTCGGGATCGGTGAGGAGCAGCTGCGCAAGGAGCTGGAGATGCTGTGGCTGTGCGGACGCAGCTCCGGGCCCGAGGACCTGATCGACCTGATGTTCGACGGGGACACGGTGTCGGTCACCTACGACGGCGGCCTGAGCAGGCCGTTGAAGCTGACCGCGACCGAGGCGATGACGCTGGCGGTCGCCCTGCGCGCCCTGACCGACGTCCCGGGCGCTACCCAGGGCGGCGCGGCCGAGCGAGCCCTGACCAAGATCGAGGCAGCGGCCGGCCAGCACCTGGACGCCGACGCGGTGGACATCCGACTGGCCGGGCGTGATCGCTGGCTCAACCTGGCCCGGCAGGCGGTCGAGCAGAAGCGCGCCATCGAAATGGACTACTACTCCGCCAACCGCGACGAGACGACCCGCCGGGTCATCGACCCGGTCCGGGTCTTCGTCGCCGAGGAGATCGGGTACCTGGAGGCGTGGTGCCGCCGGGCCGAGGGCATGCGGATCTTCCGGGTGGACCGGATCGAGGACGCGACGCTGCTCGACGAGCCGGCCGACGTGCCGGCCACTGTGACCCTGACCGACGTCAGCGCCGGGGTCTACCGGCCCGCGCCGGAGCATCTGCTGGTCGAGCTGCGGCTGGGCCCGGGTTGGGAATGGGTCAGTGACTACTACCCGTGCGAGACGGTGCAGCAGGTGGGCGCGGCCTTGCGGGTGACGCTGCGGGTGGCCAATCCGGCCTGGGTGGCGGCGCTGGCCCGGCGCTCGGGCGGCGCGGTCACCGTGCTGGCCCCGGACTGGTTGGCCCGTGACGTCGAGGCCTCGGCCACACAGGCGCTGGCCGCCTACCGCGAACAGTAAGCTGCCCAGTCATGCAGGGTTGGATTGTCGCCGGCGCGTGGGGCTTCGCTGTCCTGTTGGCCGTGGTCGTGCTCGGCTTCGCCAGTTATGAGATCAGTTGGAAGTCACGGCGGCTGGTCGCTGAACGCGCCAGGCTCGAGCAGCAGATGGCCGAGCTGACCCGACTGGGCGCCCAGTTGCAGGCCGCGGCGGACAGGCTGCGATGACCCGGTCGCTCAAGCGCTCGACCAAGGCCAATCCCGAGGGCCGGATGTCGGTGCTGGACCACCTGCGCGAACTGCGCAGGCGCCTGATCATCGTCATGGTCATCGTCGCTCTGGGCGCGATCGTCGGGTGGATCATCTACAACCCGCTGCTGGCGCTGCTGAAGCAGCCGTACTGCAACATCTCCTTCGAGCACCGCCTCGGAGCCCTCGACCAGAGCCCAGAGCAGTGCAAGCTGCTGTTCCGGGCGCCGCTGGACGGGTTCACCATCCGGCTCAAGGTCTCGGTGGTGGCCGGCGCTGTCCTGACCGCCCCGCTGTGGCTCTATCAGCTGTGGGCCTTCGTCACGCCCGGCCTGCACCGGCACGAGAAGCGCTGGACGGTCGCCTTCGTCGCGATCTCCACGGTGCTGTTCGCCCTCGGGATGAGCCTGGCCTACCTGACCTTGTACAAGGGCCTGGACGTGCTGATCACCCAGGCCGGCAGTGGCACCCAGGCCGGTCTGGACGTCAACTACTACATCTCGTTCGTGATCTTGATGCTCACCGTCTTCGGGGCCTCGTTCGAGCTGCCGCTGCTGATCGTGATGCTCAACGCCGTGCGGGTGCTGCCGTTCTCGCTGCTCAAGCGCGGCCAGCGGCTCGGGATCTTCCTGATCTTCCTGTTCGCCGGGGTGGCGACCCCGTCTGCCGACCCGTTCACCATGGTCGCGATGGCGCTGCCGATGTGCCTGCTCTTCGAGCTGGCCGTGCTGTGGTGTTTCCTGCACGACCGGCGGCTGGCCCGGCGCGAGGCCGCGGCCGAGGCCGAGCAGCTTCCCGACGACGTGGCCTCGACGGTGGACCCGCTGCCTGAGAAGCTGCCCGGCCCGGCCCGCGCCGACTCCGGATGGAGCGACCTGCCCTGAGCCGGCGCCGGTAACCGGTAGCCAGTAGCCGGGAGCCAGCAGCCCACGAGACCGGCGTCGGCGCAGGGGACACCGGTGGTCGGCGGCTCAGGCACGATGGATGGGTGTCAGCTTCTCCCGCGCCGCAGGTCCCCGACAGCTCACCGGCCAGAGTCGAGGACGGTTTCGTGCCCGACCCCAACCGCTGGAAGGCGCTGGCAGTCTGCCTGGTCGGCGGGTCCATGGTGCTGTTGGACGTCTCGATCGTCAACGTCGCGCTGCACTCGATCGACGTGGGCCTGCACGCCTCCGGCGAGGCCATCCAGTGGGTGCTCTCGGGGTACTCGCTGACCTTCGGGCTGTTGCTGGTGCCGGCCGGCCGACTGGGTGACGCCCGCGGCCGGCGCAGGCTGTTCATCTTCGGCATGCTGGCGTTCACGTTCGCCAGCCTGCTCTGCGGGGTGGCGCCGAACCCGACCTGGCTGGTGATCGCCCGGCTGAGCCAGGGGCTGGCCGCGGGGTTGCTGACGCCGCAGATCAGCGCGCTCATCCAGCAACTGTTCCGCGGCCGGGAGCGAGCCAAGGCATTCGGCCTGTTCGGCGCCATGGTCGGCATCTCGACGGCGCTGGGGCCGCTGATCGGCGGCCTGCTGATCGAGGTCTTCGGTGAGACCCACGGCTGGCGGTACGTGTTCTTCGTGAACCTGCCGATCGGCCTGCTCGCCGTGCCGTTCGCGATGCGGCTGCTGCCGC
Organism: Jatrophihabitans sp.; assembly: GCA_036399055.1. Lineage (NCBI taxonomy): Bacteria > Bacillati > Actinomycetota > Actinomycetes > Jatrophihabitantales > Jatrophihabitantaceae > Jatrophihabitans > Jatrophihabitans sp. Next base: position 48,635 of record DASWNX010000028.1, on the reverse strand, counting down.
AGGCATCGGCCGAGCAGCGAGCCCGGCGGAATGACCTCGACCCGGTCGGGGTGCTGCTGTTAGGCCTCGGCGTGGTGGTGCTGCTGCTTCCCTTCGTGCAGGAGCAGCAGTGGAAGGGCAACGCCAAATGGCTGCTGGTGCCCCTGGCGGCGCTGCTGCTGGCCAGCTTCCTGGCCTGGGAGGTGCGGTATCGCAACCGGGGCGGCGACGCCCTGGTCGACCTGACGCTGTTTCGCCGGCGGTCCTTCTCCTTCGGCAGCTCGATGATCACCATCTACTTCGCCGGCTTCACCTCGCTGTTCTTCGTCCTGACCCTGCTGTTGCAGTTCGGCCTGGGCTACTCGGCGCTGCTGGCCGGCCTGGTCACGCTGCCCTTTGCCGTCGGCTCGGGGTTGGCCGCTGGGCTGGCCGGGCGGGTGGTGCACCGGTTCGGCCGGGGGCTGGTGGTGACCGGGCTGGGGTTGGTGGTGGCCGGCTATCTCGGAGTGATCCTGGTGGTCCGTGAAGTGCCCGCCGACCTCACCGGCTGGGCCCTGATCGCCCCGCTGCTGGTGGGTGGCGTCGGTTCGGGCCTGGTCATCTCGCCGAACCAGACGCTGACGCTGTCAGAGGTGCCGGTCGAGCAGGGTGGCACGGCCGGCGGCCTGATCCAGGTCGGTCAGCGGATCGGGGCCGCGATCGGCATCGCCGCGGTGGGTTCGGTGTTCTACGCCCAGCTGTCGGCCAGCCGGGGAGACTACGGCCGGGCCCTGCAACACGGGCTGCTCGTCGCGGTGGTGTTCCTGGTGCTCGCCCTGGCGCTGGCGGTCGGCGACGCGCTGCTGCGCGACCGCGCCACCGGCGCCGATCTCACGGGGGAGGGCAGCGCGCGGGCCGCAGCCTGAGGGTTTCGGCGGGTCGGGGCATCAGTCGAACATATGTTCGATTAGGATCTGGCCCATGACGCCGACAGTGAAGGTATGAAGACCCCCGTGAACCCGCTCCCGACCGGCAGCACCCGATGACCGAACTCGCGCCGAGCCTGACCGCGGCCCGTCGGCGGCGGGCGAGGTCTGACCGATGCGCCACGCTCAGCCCGAGCGAGCCGGGCAGGTTCACCCTGACGGTGCTGCTGCCCAGCGCCGACGCCGCCACGATCCTGCTGCAGTGCGAGGAGGCCGCTGATCTGGTCGGCTGACCCGCTCCGGCTGACCCGGTCCGGCTCGTCGCGGTCCGGCTCGTCGCGGTCCGGCGCGTCGCGGTCCGGCCGAGGACGGCTGAGAACCCTGAGGACGACGGGGGCCCGCTGGGAACGGCGGGGGACCGCTGGGCGCGCCGCTGGGCACGGCAGAACGGCTGAGAACGTGAGAACGGCCAGGTGCTCGTGAGGCGCAAGTACGCTGGAGCCATGTCCTCGCCGGCGCAGCGGTATGCCCAATCCCGTCAGCGGACGAAGTTCCCGAGGGTGACCGAGTTCCAGGCCGGTTACAGCTTCGAGCTCGACGACTTCCAGATTCAGGCGTGCCAGTCTCTGGAAGAGGGCTACGGCGTGCTGGTCTGCGCGCCGACCGGCGCGGGCAAGACGGTAGTCGGCGAGTTCGCCATCTACCTCGCCCTGGCCGTCGGGCAGAAATGCTTCTACACCACGCCGATCAAGGCGCTGTCCAACCAGAAGTACAACGACCTGCTGCAGCGTTACGGCCCTGCCAACGTCGGCCTGCTGACCGGCGACAACGCGATCAACCCGCACGCGCCGATCGTGGTGATGACCACCGAAGTGCTGCGCAACATGCTCTACGTCGGCAGCGACGCCCTCGCGGGCCTGGGCTTCGTGGTGATGGACGAGGTTCACTACCTCGGCGACCGGTTCCGGGGCGCGGTCTGGGAAGAGGTGATCATCCACCTGCCCGACTCGGTGCGGCTGGTGTCGCTGTCGGCGACGGTCTCCAACGCCGAGGAGTTCGGCGACTGGCTGGTCGAGGTCCGCGGCGACACCCGGGTGATCGTCCACGAGGAGCGGCCGGTGCCGCTGTGGCAGCACATGCTGGTGGGCAGCAGGATGTTCGACCTGTTCGCCGAGGACACCGAGTCACCGCACACCGGCGCTGGCGGGCCCGACGGCGTCCGGGTCGACCCGACGCTGCTGCGCTACGTCCGGGAGCGGATGCGCACCACGGAGCTGGCCAACCGCAGCCGGCCCGGGAGGGACCGCTACCGCGGCGGGCCGGGACCGCGATGGCGTCCGCCCTCGCGCCCTGACGTGATCGGCCGGCTCGACCGGGAAGGGCTGCTGCCCGCGATCGACTTCATCTTCAGCCGAGCCGGGTGCGACGCCGCCGTCCGGCAGTGCGTCGCGGCCAATCTGCGGCTGACCACCGAGGACGAGCGCGAGGACATCAGGCTGCTGGTCGAGAACCGGACGGCCAACCTGGCCGCCGAGGACCTCGACGTGCTGGGCTACTGGGAGTTCTCCGAGGGGCTGCAGCGGGGCATCGCCGCCCACCACGCAGGCATGATCCCGGCGTTCAAGGAGGTCGTGGAGGAGCTGTTCGTCCGGGGCCTGGTGCGGGTCGTCTTCGCCACCGAGACCCTCGCGCTGGGCATCAACATGCCGGCCCGGACGGTGCTGCTGGAGCGGCTGGTCAAGTTCAACGGCGAGGCCCACGCCGACCTGACCCCGGGGGAGTACACCCAGCTGACCGGCCGGGCAGGCCGCCGGGGCATCGACATCGAGGGTCACGCGGTGGTGCAGTGGAGCCCCGAGATCGACCCGGCGCGAGTGGCCGGCCTGGCCTCGACGCGGACCTACCCGCTGCGCTCGTCGTTCCGCCCGTCCTACAACATGGCGATCAACCTGGTGTCCCAGGTGGGCCGCGACACCGCTCGCGCGCTGCTGGAGTCATCGTTCGCGCAGTTCCAGGCCGACCGCTCGGTGGTCGGCCTGACCCGCCAGATCACCCGCAACGAGAAGTCGCTGGCCGATTACGAGAGCCGGATGCACTGCCATCTGGGTGACTTCGCCGAGTACCAGGAGCTGCGCACCCGGCTCTCGGAGCGGGAGAAGTCGCTGTCGCGCAAGGGAGTCTCCGATCGCCGGGCCGCAGTCGTGCAGTCGCTGGAGGCGCTGTCGGTCGGCGACGTGATCCGGATCCAGTCCGGGCGCCGCGCGGGCCTGGCCGTGGTGGTGGACCCCGGGACCTCGCCGCTGGCCGACCCCCGGCCCCTGGTCGTCACCGAGGACCACTGGGCCGGGCCGGTCACCCTGCTGGACTTTCCGCACGTCGTCGAGGTGCTCGGGCGGTTGCCGATCTCCAAGCACTTCAACCACCGCAACCCGAGCGCCCGCAAGGACGTGGCCTCCTCGATCCGCAACCTCAGGATCGCCGACCCGGGTTCACGCCGGCGGCGCGATCGCAACGGCGCCGCCGACGATCCAGAGCTGTCGGACCTGCGGGCGGCGCTGCGCGCCCATCCCTGCCACGGCTGCGACGACCGCGAGGAACACGCCAGGTGGGCCGAGCGGGCCAGCCGGTTGCGGCGGGAGAACGACGCGCTGCGCCAGCGGGCCGAGGGACGCACCCATTCGCTGTCGCGGACCTTCGACCAGGTGTGCGCGCTGCTCACCGAGCTCGGCTACATGAGCCCGGCCGCCGAGACCGGTGACACGATCACCACGGCCGGACGGCAGCTGTCACGGATCTGGTCGGAGGCAGACCTGCTGATCGCCGAGTGCCTGCGCGCCGGCGCCTGGTCGGGTCTGAACGCCGCCGAGCTGGCCGGGGTGTGCTCGGCGATGGTCTATGAGACCCGCCGGGACGAGCCGACCGCGCCGAAGCTTCCCAGCGGAGCGCTGCGCGACGCGCTGCGCGACACCCTGCGGCTGTGGGCCGAGGTCAGCGAGCGAGAGGCCGACCACCGCCTGCCGCTCTCACGCGAGCCGGACCTCGGCTTCGTCTGGGCCAGCTACCGGTGGGCCAAGGGCGACTCGCTGGACCGGGTGCTGAGCTCGATGTCCGACGACGGCGCCGGGCTGCCGGCCGGTGACTTCGTGCGCTGGATGCGCCAGCTGCTCGACCTGCTCGAGCAACTCGCCCGCGCCGACGCGATCGACCCCGGCATCAGGGCCACCGCGGCGGCGGCCTGCACGGCTTTGCGGCGCGGGGTGATCGCCCAGCAGCTGTGACTCAGGCCCCGCCGACCTTGGCCAGCGCGGTCTTCAGCCGGTCGACCGAGCTCTGGACGCCGAACCGCTCGCCGAGAGCGGCCAGCATCTCCGGGTCCGCGGGTGTGGCCGGAATGGCCGTGGTGAGCTCGGCCACCGGGACGTCAGTGCGCCCGCGCACCACCGCCGGGGCGACAGCCAGGTAGTCCAGCGCCGCCAGCACCTTGGCCCGCACCGAGTTGCTCATCGCCTTGTCGCCGGACTTCGCCGCCGCCACGATCTGCTCGATCGTCCCGAACTGAGCCACCACCGTCGCCGCGCCCTTCGCGCCGATGCCGGCCACCCCGGGCAGCCCGTCGGACGGGTCCCCGCGCAGCATCGCGAAGTCGGCGTAGTGACCGGCCGGCACGCCGTACTGGGCCTGCACCTCCTCGGGGGTGAACACCACGATGTTGCTGATGCCCTTGCCGGTGTAGAGCACCCGCACCCGGTCGGTGGCCAGGTCGATCAGGTCGCGGTCTCCGGACACCACGTCCACCTCGACGCCCTGCTCGCCGTAGCGGTGGGCCAGCGTCGCGATCACGTCGTCGGCCTCGAAGCCGTCGGCGCCCACCGAGCACAGCCCGGCCGCCTTGAGCACCGCCAGCAGCACCGGCACCTGGGGCTCGAGCAGGTCGGGCACCGTCTCCACGTCCGGAGTGCCGCTGCTGGTGGTGTACTCCACCCGGTGCGCCTTGTACGAGGGCAGCAGCGCCACCCGGAACGCCGGGCGCCAGTCGTAGTCCAGGCACGCGACGAAGTCGGTCGGCTGATAGCGGGTGATCAGGGTCGAGACCATGTCGGTGAAGCCGCGGACGGCGTTGACGGGCATACCGTCCGGCGCGGTCACGGTGTCGGGCACGCCGTAGAAGGCGCGAAAGTACAGGCTCGCCGAGTCAAGCAGCATCACGCGGGTCACCCGGCACACGATAACTTCCGCGCGCGATAGCGTCGTGGCATGGTGTGCGTGATCGGCGAGGCGTTGATCGACCTGGTGATGGATCCGGCGACCGCGGCCTCGCCCGGGCCCAAGGCCTACCTGGCTCATCCGGGCGGCAGCCCGTTCAACGTCGCGATCGGCCTGGCCCGGCTCGGCCGGCCGGCGCAGTTGCTGGCCCGGCTGTCCGGTGACGCCTTCGGCAGGCAGTTGCGGGCGCACGCCGAGGCCAACGGGGTGGACCTGTCCTACGCCGTCGACGCCGCCGAATCCAGCACGGTGGCCGTGGTGAGCCTGGACGCTCAGCGCAACGCCGGCTACGACTTCTACCGGACCGGCACGGCCGACTGGCAGTGGAGCGCCGCCGAGCTGGACCGGATGCCGGCTGACACCTCCTGGATCCACACCGGCTCGCTGGCCTCCTGGACCCAGCCGGGGGCCGGCGTCATCTCCGACCAGCTGCGCCGGCGGCGGGAGCGGCGACCGGTGGTGATCAGCTACGACCCGAACATCCGGCCCGCGCTGCTGCCCGACCACCCGTCCGCGGTCAGCCAGGTCGAGGCGATGGTCTGCCTCGCCGACGTCGTCAAGGCCTCGGCCGAGGACCTGGACTGGCTCTACCCCGGCCAGGGCGTCGACGACGTGCTGCGCCGGTGGCAGCGGCTCGGGGCCTCGGTCGTGGTGGTGACCGACGGCGGCCGGGGAGCGCGCTTTCTGGCCGGCGATGAGATCGGCGCCGCGCCGGCCCGTCCGGTGCGGGTGGTGGACACCGTCGGCGCCGGCGACGCGTTCATGGCCGGGCTGATCAACGCGCTCGCGGCCGGCGGTCACGCCGCCGTGGGCCCAGCCGGTCACGCCGCCGTGGGCCCAGCCGGTCACGCCGCCCTGGGGCCGGCCGGGCAGGCAGTCGTGGCAGCCGCGGTCGAAGAGGCGATCCTGGTGGCGGCGCTGACCTGCGCCAGGGCCGGAGCGAACCCGCCGACCGCGGCCGAGCTGGCCGCCGCGCAGGCGGCTGTCTAGGCCGAGCCGGTCGAGCCGGCGTACGCGCTGGCCGAGGCCACCGTGCTGCCGCGGACCACAAGCTCGGTGGCAAGCACCACGTCGCTCGGCTCAGCCTCCTTGACCAGAGCCGCCAGCAGCGACTGCGCCAGCAGCGCACCCTGCTCGCCGACGGGCTGGCGCATCGTGGTCAGGTCCATCAGGTCGGCGGTGGCGTGGTCGTCGAAACCGATCACCGCGATGTCCTCAGGCACCCGTAGGCCGGAGCGCCTGATGGCGCGGATGGCGCCGTAGGCCATCTCGTCGGACTCGGCGAACACCGCGGTCGGCCGCTGGCTGCCCCGCAGCAGGTCCAGCATCGCGGCTTCCCCGCCGGCGACCGTGAAGTAACCCAGGACTTCCATGCCTTCCGGCGGCGTCACGCCGGCCGCCAGCAGCGCCTCCCGGTAGCCGATGCCGCGGTGATGCGGGGGAGTGAAGCGCATCGGGTCATCGGTGTCGCCGCCGATCAGCGCGATCTGGCGGTGACCCAGCGACAACAGGTGCTCCACCGCGGTTCGGGCCGCAGCCTTGTCATCGATCCGGACCGAGGACAGGCCGGGGTGCTTGACGCCGAGCACGCCCACCGGCAGCTGCAGGGTGTTCAGCGCCGCGACCTCGTCGTCGGTCAGCGCCAGGCTGACCACCAGCACCGCGTCGACCCGCTTGCGCATCGGCAGCACGGAGAAGAACCGCTCCCGGCCCTTGCTGTCGCCTAGGTTGTGCAGCAACAGGTCGTAACCGGCGGCGCTGAGCACCGACTCGACCGCGCCGAGCACCTCCGCGAAGAACCACCGGTTGACGAACGGCACGACCACGCCGAGGGTCGAGGACCGGCCGCTGGCCAGCCGGGCGGCGAAAGGCGAGGCGACGTAGTCCAGCTCCTGGGCCGCCAGCAGGACTTTGTCCCTGGTCGCCGTCGCGACGTCGGGCAATCCCCGCAGGGAGCGCGACACGGTGGCTATCGAGACGCCTGCCAGCTTTGCTACGTCCTCGATACTGGCTGACATGGGGCAAGCCTCCTGAAAGTCTTTACGGCACCGTATTCCATGGGACACACCAGAGCCAGCGTTAGCGCCTCAACCCGCCCACAGACAAGGCTGGCACACTCGCCTGGTGCGCACTCTGCTCTTCAACGGACGGATCTACAGCCCGTGGGCCCGTGACGCCAGCGCGCTGCTGATCTCAGGCTCAGAAGTGGCCTGGCTCGGCGATGACGTCTCGGCCGCGACCATGTCGGCCGAGACCACCGTGGATCTGGACGGAGCGCTGGTGATCCCGGCGTTCGTCGACGCGCATTTTCACACCACCGACACCGGCCTGGCCCTGAGCGGGCTGGAGCTCCGATCGGCCGGCTCGCTCGCCCAGGCGCTGCGGACGGTCGAGCGAGCCGCCCGCTCCAGCGGCGGCCGGCCGTTGCTGGGCTCGGGCTGGGACGAGACCCGCTGGCCGGAGGGGCGGGCGCCGACTGCCGCCGAACTTGACCGCGCCAGCTATGGCGGCGTGGTCTATCTGGCCCGCACCGACGCCCATTCGGCGGTGGCGTCCTCGGCGCTGCTGGCCTCGGTCCCGGGCATCGCAGGCATGGACGGCTACTCCGCCGACGGCCGGCTCACCAAGGCAGCCCACCACGCCGCGCGGGCGGTCGCCCGGTCGGCCATCACGGCCGGTCAGCGGGCCGAGCTGCAGCGGATCGCGCTGCGGCACGCGGCCTCACTCGGAGTGGCCGCCGTCCACGAGATGGCCGGCCCGGAGATCTCCAGCGCCGAGGACCTCGCCGGCCTGCTGGCTCTGGTGGCGGACGGGTCGGCGCCCGAGCCCTATCCGCAGGTGTTCGGGTACTGGGGCGAGTTGCGCGGCGCCAGGACGGCTGCCGAACTGGGCGCTATCGGCGCCGGCGGTGACCTGTTCTGTGACGGCTCGATCGGCTCGCACACCGCCGGCTTGCTGCAGCCCTATGCCGACCTGGGCGACCTGCCGGCCGGGGAAGCCGGGTGCGGCTACCTGCGCTATGACACCGCTGAGCTGGCCGAGCACCTCGTCGAGTGCACCGAAGCGGGCTTGCAGGGCGGCTTCCACGCCATCGGCGACGCCGCCACCGACCAGGTGGTGGCGGCGATGCGGATGGCCGCCGAGCGGCTGGGCTCGCGCCTTTCCACCGCCGGGCACCGGATCGAGCACGCCGAGCTGATCACCGACGTGGCGGCGCTGGCCGGCGCCGGCCTGATCGTCTCGGCGCAACCGGCCTTCGACGCCACCTGGGGCGGCGACCACGGGATGTATGCCCAGCGGCTGGGCGTCGAGCGAGCCCGTCGGCTCAACCCCCTGGCCGCGCTGGCCGCGGCCGGGGCGCCGCTGGCTTTCGGCGCGGACTCGCCGGTCACGCCGGTGGACCCGTGGGGCGCGGTGCGCGCAGCGGTCCATCCGAGCAACCCCGCCCATGCCCTGAGCCCACGCGCGGCCCTGACGGCGCACACCCGCGGCGGCTGGCGAGCCGCCCGCGCCGAGTCCGACGGCTCGGGCGTGCTCACTCCGGGCTCGCCGGCCAGCTACGCCGTCTTCGAGGCCGGGCCGCTGGGGGTGGGCGCCGCGGACGAGCGGCTGTCGCAGTGGAGCACCGACGAGCGCTCCGGCGTGCCCGGCCTGCCCGACCTGGCGCCAGGGCGTGACCTGCCGCGATGCCTGCGCACGGTCCTGCGGGGACGGCACATCTATGACTCGGGTGACTTGACATGATTTACCGCTCGCTGCTGGCCGCGGGGGCCGGGCTGCTCGGGGCGGCGGCCTTTCCGAAAGTCGGGATCTGGCCGCTGGCCTTCCTGTCCGTGGCCGGCCTGTCGATCGCGGTCTCGGGCCAGCGATCCCGCCGCGGGGCGTTGCTCGGCCTGATCTACGGGGCCGGGCTGTTCCTGCCGATGCTGCACTGGACGGCGACCTACGTCGGCTCGGCGCCGTGGCTGGCGCTGGTGTTCTCCCAGACCTGGTTCCTGGCGCTGCTGGGCGCCGCCCTGCCGGTGGTGCAGCGCAGGCGGTTCGGCGTGGTGCTGACCGCGGCGCTGTGGGTGGCCCAGGAGGCGCTGCGGGGCCGAGTGCCCTTCGGTGGTTTTCCCTGGGGGCGCTGGGCGTTCAGCCAGGCCCAGTCGCCGCTGAAGTGGTTCGCCGCGCTGGGCGGAGCGCCGCTGGTGAGCTTCGCGGTCGCTCTGGTCGGCGCTCTGCTGGCGGCCGCGGTCCTGGACAAGGGCCTGGCACGACGCGGTGGCCAACTGGTGGTCGCGGCCCTGGTGGTGCTGGTCGCCGGTTCGCTGGCCTACCCGCTGCGCCCGGCCCAGCAACCAAGCCAGAGCGCCCAGGACAGCCCGGGCGCCCAGCCCGGCCGCAGCGCCACCGTGGCCGCCATCCAGGGCAATGTGCCCGACCGGGGGCTGGAGTTCAACGCCCGCCGGCGCCAGGTGCTGGACAACCACGTCGCTCAGACCCTCAAGCTGGCGGCCGAGGTCAAGGCGGGCCGGCTGCCCCGGCCGAGCCTGGTGCTGTGGCCAGAGAACGCCTCCGACATCGACCCGACCACCAACGCCGACGCCGCGGCGGTGATCCAGCGCGCGGTCGACGCGGTGGGCGTGCCGATCCTGGTCGGCGCCCTCATCGACGGCCCCGGGCCTACTCACGTCAGCAACGCCGGCATCGTGTGGATGCCTTCGGACTCTGCCGCGCCCGGACCCGGACAGCGGTACGTGAAGCGGCATCCGGTGCCCTACGGGGAGTACATCCCGCTGCGCTCGCTCGCCCGCGCCGTCAGCAGCAAGGTGGATCTGGTGGGCCGGGACATGGTGGCCGGCGGCGGCGACGGCCTGCTGACCCAGACCCCGTTCCCGGTCGGTGACGTGATCTGCTTCGAGATCGCCTACGACTCGCTGGTCACCTCATCGGTGCGGGCCGGCGCCCAGCTGCTGGTGGTGCAGACCAACAACGCCACCTTCGGCCGCAGCGCCGAGACCTACCAGCAGCTGGCGATGACCCAACTGCGCGCCGTCGAGCACGCCCGCACGGTGGTGCAGGTGGCCACCAGCGGCAAGAGCGCGATCATCGGGGCCGACGGGCGGATGATGGCCGAATCCGGGCCGCTGTTCACCGCTGACGTGCTGGTTCGGACGGTGCCGCTGAGTGGTTCGACTACGCTGGCCACTCGGACCGGCGCGGCTGCCGAATGGACTCTGGTCGCCCTCGGGCTGCTGGGCCTGGTGGTCGGCGGCTGGCTCAGCCGGCGTCCGGCGCGGCTCAGGCGCGATGCGACGCCGGCGGCCGACGGGCCGCGCCCGCGGCCGACGCTTTCCAGGCAGTGACAAGCGCGCCAGGCGCACCGGCATCGAGCCGCAGCACGGTGGGACCACAGGAGAGGGGTACGGGTGACCGAGGCCGAGCGCAGGTCGGCAGCAGGACCGGGGGACCGACTTCGGACGCTGGTGATCATCCCGACCTATAACGAGTGCGAGAACCTGCCGCTCATCCTGGACCGGGTTCGGGCCGCGGTGCCTGAGGTGGACGTCCTGGTGGTCGATGACGGCAGCCCGGACGGAACCGGCGCGGTCGCCGACGGGATCGCCGCCCAGGACAGCCAGGTCACCGTGCTGCACCGGGACCAGAAGGCGGGTCTGGGAGCTGCCTACGTGGCCGGTTTCAGGGTCGGCCTGGCCGCCGGCTATGAGGTGCTGGTCGAGATGGACGCCGACGGCTCGCACGCCCCGGAGCAGCTGCCCAGGTTGCTGGCGGCCATCGCGCACTCGGACCTGGTGCTGGGCTCGCGGTGGGTGCCCGGCGGCCAGGTGCTGAACTGGCCCCGGTCTCGCGAGCTGCTCTCTCGGGGCGGCAACCTCTACACCCGCCTGGCGTTGGGCATCGAGCTGCACGACGCCACCGGCGGGTACCGGGCCTACCGGAGTTCGGTGCTGCAGACGATCGACCTGTCCTCGATAGCCTCAGAGGGCTACTGCTTCCAGGTCGACCTGGCCTGGCGCGCCGTGCAGGCCGGCTTCCGGGTCACCGAGGTTCCCATCACCTTCGCCGAGCGCGAGCGCGGCGAGTCGAAGATGAGCGGGAACATCGTCCGAGAGGCCCTGCTGCGGGTCACCGAATGGGGTGCTGCGCACCGGGCGGCTCAGCTGCGCAGGCTGGTGGGCAGGACGCGAGAGGCCGCGGATTCCCGCTCGCGCTGAGACCGGGGCCGACCGGGACCTGAGACCGGGGCCGACCGGGATCGCCCGGCTGAGGGGGCGTCCGGGGGCAGAGTTCGGGTCAAAGAAGAAACCGGCCCGACTGAGCAGTCGGGCCGGTTGCTTGGTCGACCCCGGTGGTGGGGTCAGGGGTGTGGCTCAGGCGGTCTTGGGAGATTTCGCCCCAGGGCCGCCACGGCGGGCACGCAACACGTCCAGGCGCTCGGCGAGCACCTCTTCGAGGTCGGCGATGGTGCGCCGCTCGATCAGCATGTCCCAGTGGGTTCGCGGGGCCTTGACCTTCTTGGGCTCCGGTTCCGGCAGGTCCACGGCTTTGGCGGTGGTGCCGTCGAGCCGGCATTCCCACGTCGCGGGCAATTCGGCGTCATGAGCGAAAGGAACGCTGAACTCGTGCTCGCGTTCGCACTTGAATCTGATGAGTTGACGCGGCGCCGGTTCGGCAGCGTATTCGGTCTCGTAACTGATAGCGCCGAGGCGGCTGCCCCGGAGTACACGATCGGCCATTATGATCACTCCTCACCCATGCTTGGGTACCGAGTTTCCAACGAACAGTCCCGGCAGATGATTCCCGACAGCCTAGCGACCGTAGGTCGAGCGTCGGCGGGTCAACCGAGCACGTCGCGGCATTCGTCCTTTTCCACGGGCAGACTGAGACTCATCTCTCTGACGCGCCCAGACGCTGGGCAGCTGACGAGTGGGCGTGAGCCGTCCGCCGGCGCCTGACGCTCAGTCCAGCGTCAGTTGCTCACCCAACGAAGGTGCCAGTCCCAGATCGCCGCGCCGGTAGTGAGCCCGGCACAGCACCTGGTACCTGACGTCGTTCCCGCCGGTCGCGACGGTGTCGGCCACCAGCACCGTGTCGCCCTCTCGGGTGACCCGGTCGGCGATGACGCGGGCGTTGTGCTTGCCGGGCAAGCCGCACCAGCACAGCACCTCGACCTGGATCTCGGAGATCTCGTCGGCCAGCTCCATCAGCCGCTTGGCGCCAGGCAGCAAAAAGCTGCGGAAGTCGGTCGACAGGCCGAAGCAGTAGACGTCGACGTGGTATTCATCCACCAGTTCGGCGAGCTGGTCGACGTGCTCGGGGTTGAGAAAGCCGGCCTCATCGACGATCAGGTAGTCGACCCGTCGGCCCTGCGCCCAGTTCTGACGGACCAGCTTGCACAGGTCGAGCTCGTCGGTGACCTCGATGGCGTCGTGGCTGAGCCCGACCCGGGTGGTGACCCGCGCCCGGCCGGAGCGGTCATAGCGGGTCAGGATCAGTCCTGACCGGCCCTGCCGAGCGTGGTTGTGATCGACCTGCAGGGCCAATGTGGATTTGCCGCAGTCCATCGGCCCGTAGAAGAACTTCAAATGGGCGGGCATCGGAATCTCACGACGGTTACCGGAAGCAGGCACCGAGGCAAGGGCGCTGCCGCGGCCCGGGGGCAGGTCGGCACGGGTGTCAGGCACGACTGGCGAGGTTACTCGCCGTGGCGGGCTCAGACCCGCTCCGGCGCGACGTTGCCGGCCTGTTCGATGGCCGCGCGCAGCGGCACCCGCAGCAGCAGCACGAAACCGAGGACGAAGAAAGCCACCAGCGACACCAGCGCGCTGCGGTAGGAGCCGCTGAACTGATAGGCCAGTCCGAAGATCAACGGACCCAGCCAGGACGTGCCGGAGTCGCTGATCTCGTAGAAGCCGAAGTACTCCGCCTCATAGCCTCTCGGGATCAGCCGGGAGAACATCGAGCGGGACAGCGCCTGGCTGCCGCCGAGCACCACGGCGATGGCGATCGCCAGCAGGTAGAACTGCCAGGCCGCTCCGGCCTGCACGAAGTAGGCGGCCAGCACCAGCAGCAGCCACACCACCAGCGACCCGAGCACCACCGGTTTCGCGCCGAAGCGCTCGGCGAGCCGGCCCAGCCAGATGGCGCCGCCGAAGGCCACGAACTGCACGATCAGGATGGCCGACAGCAGCACGGTGTCGTTGAGACGCAGCTCCTTGTCGCCGTACTGCGCCGCGAGCGTGGTGACGGTCTGGATGCCGTCGTTGTAGACCAGGAACGCCACCAGGAAGGCGAGGCTGTGCGGGTAACGGCGCAGTTCGGCGATGGTGCGGCGCAGCTGCCGGAAGCCGGCCAGCAGCACCGGCTCGGCGCTGGCAGCCGGCGCGTGCGCCGGCTTGGGCAGGCCACGCAGCAGCTGCCACGGTTTGATGTTGAACAGCGCCCACCACACCCCTGCCGAGCACAGCGAGATCCGGGCCAGCAACGCCTTGTCCCGCAGAAACAGGCTGAGGGCGAAGTCGGCGGCCAGCAGCAACCCGCCGCCGACGTAGGCCAGCGCCCAGCCCATCGAGGAGACCCGGTCGCGCTCGGCGGCGTCGGCGACCTCGATCAGCAGCGCGTAATTGACCACCGTGGCGCACGAGTACCCGACGAAGGCCAACACGAACAGCGCCGCTCCCAGCTGCCAATTCGCTCCCCGGACGGCGAACATGGCCACGCAGGAGGCCGCCCCGAGCCAGCCGAAGCCCAGCAGGATCTCGCGCTTGGCGCCGGTCCGGTCAGCGACCGCGCCCACCACCGGCATAGCGACCAGCAGCAGCACCGTGGCGAATGAGACGGTGTAGGCGAACAAGCTCCCGGGCGCCACCGGTATCCCGAACACCGACACCCGGCCGGTCTTGCCGACCGCGTTCTCAGCCAGCGAGGTCAGGTAACGGCCCATGAAGACGGTGACGACGATGGTCGGGAAGACATGGCTGGCCCAGCCGTAGAAGTACCAGCCGCGCCGCTGCCGCAATCGCAGGGCAGCGGCCGCGTCGACGCCCTCGCCGGCGACGTCGCCGTTCAGGCCTGCCACTGGCCACGCTCGCGTAGGACCTCACGCAGCAGGTCGGCGCGGTCGGTCATGATCGCGTCGACGCCGAGGTCGAGCAGCCTGACCATCTCGGCGCGCAGGTTGACCGTCCAGACGTGCACCTCGATGCCGCGCGCCCGGGCAGTGGCGATGAGACGAGGCTGGACCACCTGCAGCGGGCCGATCCGCGGCGGCACCTGAGCGGCCAGGCCGGCGCGTCTGGGCGGGCCGGCCAGCAGGCCGAACCGGTCATGGGAGAGCGCGGCCACCTCGGTGGCGGTCAGCGCGCTAGGGGTCGCCGGTCCGGCGGTGCGGCGCAGCTGCAGCAGCCGGGCGGGGGAGAAGGCCGCCAGCCGCACCCGATGCCAGGAGTTGGTGCGCCGGATCGCGTCCAGCGTCGGTCCGACCGCGGCGTCGGACTTGACGTCGATGTTGACGCTGACCTCGCCGAAGGCCGACAGCACCTCTTCCAGCCGGGGGATCGGCTCGCGGCCCAGGATGCGGGCCGCGCTGACCTCTCGCCAGCTCAACTGCCGCAACTGCCCGCGGGAGTTGGTCACCCGGTCCAGGATCGCGTCGTGAAAGGCGAGCGCCACCCCGTCACCGGTCACCCGCGCGTCGGTCTCCAGGTGGCGGTAGCCCAGATCGACCGCGGCCTGGAATGCCGCCATCGAGTTCTCGGCGCCGTCGGGGGAGAAGCCGCGATGCGCGATTCCGATCGCCGGGCGGACCGGTGGGCTCACTGCCGCCTTCGCCCCGGTCCTCGCTCGCTGGCGCTCGCTGCGATCTTCACTCATGCGGCCGGCGGCAGTTCCAGCAGCTGGCGCAGGTAGCGGACCGGCGGGGAGCCGTAGCTCAGCATCGAGTCGTGCAGCTGCCGGTCCGACCAGGCGGGCCGGGCCTGGCGCAGGTCGGTGGCCAGCCCGCGGACCTCGAGGTAGCCCACGTAGTAGGTGGACAGCTGGGTCGAGCTCAGCTGCACCCGACGCCACTTGCCGGTGGCCTCGCCCTCCTCCTGGTACCCGCGAACCGTCATCAGCTCCATGGCCTCGCGCTGGTCGAGCTCGCCGGTGTGGAAGGACACGTCCATGATGGTGTTCAGGATGGATCGCACCTGCATCTTCAGCTGTTGCATGCGCACCGCCGCGGCCGCCTCGGCGGAGATCTTGCGGCGGTAGCCCAGGCCGGCCATCAGCTCCTCGGCGTAGACCGCCCAGCCCTCGATGAACGAGCCGCTGCCGAACACGCCGCGGACCGGGTTGGCGCCCTGGTAACGGTGGTTGTGCGACAGCTGCTCCACATGACCTGGCATCGCCTCGTGGATGGTGAGGTTGTGCAGCATGTGGATGTTGTACTCGCGGTAGAACGAGCGCACCCGTTCTGCCGGCCAGTCCGTCGGAGTGGGAGAGACCGCGAACTGGGTGGCCAGCGGCGCGGTCTCCAGCGCGCCGACCGCGACGCAGTAGGCCACTGCCACGCCGCGATCGATCTCGGGCATCTCGATGATGTCCACGGGGTCCTCGTGCAGGGTGAGCAGGTCGTGCTCGCGCACGAATTCGGTCGTCTCGGTCAGCGCGTCCCGGCACAGCTGCAGGATGGTGTCGCTGGTGGGCGCGTCGGCGGCCAGCCGGTCGAACTCGGCGGCGATCACGGCCCGGTCGACGTCGGCCGACTTGGTGGATTGCCCGACCAGCTCGGCCAGCTCGCGCTCGACCCGCTCCAGATCGCGATAGGCCTGTTCCAGCAACGTCGTGGGCTGCCACGGGGTGGCCAGGGTGAGCGCCAGCTTGTCGGCGAAGAGGTCGGGGCCGAGTCTGGCCGGCCGCCGGGCGCCGGGCAGCTCGCCACGCAGCCAGTCCTGGTGCTCGCGTACCGCCGCCGCCGCCCGGCTGACCTCCTGCGACAGGTCCGGGCCGACGCCTCCGGCCTTGGCCACCGCCGCGGGGACCTCGCCCTCGATCAGGGCCAGGGTGCCCTCCAGCTGCCCGACGGCAGTCTCGACGTGCACCCGGGACATCTCGCCCAACCGGCTCCGCGCGGCCTGCAGGTAGTCCGGAATCGCGCGCAACCGGCCGGCCACCCCTGACAACCGTTCCGGCAACGGGGCGAAGTCCCGCGAGAGCAAGCCGTACAGCGCCTGTCCCGGGTTGTGCAGCATCGGATTCCAGCTGGCCTCGTCAAGCTCGTTCAGCTCGAGCAGCTCGCCTTCGGCCGCCGTCCGCAGGATGTCGCGGTCAACCGCGTCGGCGGTGTCCAGCCGCTCTGCCGGCAGCTCGTCCAGCCGCGCGATCAGCGAGCGGAGCTCGGCGCTGCGCCGCTGCCCGGCGGCCGCCGACGGATCGCTGAGCTGATCGTCATGGCTGTGGTCACCGAGATAGGTGGCCTGCTCGGGGTAGTGCGCGCACAACGACGCGACGGCGTCGTCAGCGAGCTTGGTGAAGGGTGCGAAGGTCATGTCCAGACGGTAACCGGGTGACGGCGCTTTGGCTGCGGGGGCAGCGGCGCCGTCAAGATCTGACCAGTCGTCAGGACCTGAAAAGCGCGCTGTAGGCGTTGATGGCCGGCTGGCCGCCGAGGTGGGCGTAGAGCACGGTCGAGTCGCGCGCGATCTCACCGGTGCTGACGAGGTCGATGAGCCCGGCCATCGACTTGCCCTCATAGACCGGGTCGATGATCATGCCCTCCAGGCTGCCGGTGAGCCGCATCGCGTCCAGGGTGGACTGGACCGGGATGCCGTAGTAGTCCCCGGCCCAGCCTTCCAGCACGGTAATCTCCTCATCGCCCAGCTCCCGTCCCAGGCCGATGAGCTCGGCGGTGTTCCGCGCGATCCGCTCGACCTGCGACCTGGTCTCGGCGATCTTGGCGGAGGCGTCGATGCCCAGCACCCGGCGCGGCCGGTCCTGCCCGGCGAACCCGGCGATCATGCCGGCGTGGGTGGAGCCGGTCACGCTGCAGACGACGATGGTGTCGAAGAAGACGCCCAGCTCAGCCTCCTGCCGCTGCACCTCATAGGCCCAGTTCGCAAAACCCAGGCCGCCCAGCCGGTGGTCGGAGGCGCCGGCCGGAATCGGATAGGGCACGCCGCCGCCGTCGGTGATCTCGGCCAGGGCGTTCTCCCAGCTCTGCTTGAAGCCGATGCCGAAACCGGCCTCGACCAGCTCGACGTGCGCGCCCATGATCCGCGACAGCAGGATGTTGCCGACCCGGTCGTTGACCGAGTCCGGCCAGTCCACCCAGCTCTCCTGCACGAGCCGGGCCTGCAGGCCGAGCTTGGCCGCGACTGCCGCGACCTGGCGGGTGTGGTTGGACTGCACGCCGCCGATCGAGACCAGGTGAGTCGCGCCCTGCGCCAGCGCCTCGGGAACGAGGTACTCCAGCTTCCGGGTCTTGTTGCCCCCGTAAGCCAGGCCGGAGTTGCAGTCCTCCCGCTTGGCCCAGATCTGGGCGCCGCCGAGATGGGCGCTCAGCCGCTCCAGAGGGTGCACCGGGCTCGGGCCGAAGAGCAGCGGATAGCGGGGGAAGTCGCTCAAGGGCATTTTCTGGACTCCTGGTCTAGGGCGATCGACGCCGGGCGGCTGGCGTGTCATGAGCTACCGCTCCAGCCTAGGCGCCCCGCCGGCGGCCGGACGCGGCGTGCGGGCGGATGAGATGCTCAGCCGGTGACTGAGATCGTGTTCTCCGCAGAGCTGGCCGACGTGGACTGGTCGGCGCTCAAACGGGCCCTGGTGGCCGATGACTTCGACAACCTCCGCAGCCCCGAGCAGTACCGGCGCTCGCACGAGAACTCCCACGCAGTCGTCTTCGGACGCTGGAACGGGGAGTTCGTCGCCAACGGCCGGATCCTCAGCGACGGGGTCTGCAACGCCTACCTGGTCGACATCTGGACCGCGACCCCCTACCGCCGCCGCGGCGTCGGGCGAGAAGTGGTCAACCGGTTGCTGGCCACCGTGCCGGGCCAACACGTCGGGCTGTTCACCGACGACATGCAGGCGTTCTACGCGACGCTCGGCTTTCGGCCGCAGGTCGGCGGCATGAGCAAGGTGGTCGGCGACTGGCTCAAGGGCGGTTGATCGCTCGCGCGCAGACAGCCCTCTCGCGTACAGCCAGACCTTCCATGCCGAGCCAGCCCTGATTCTTAACTGATCTTCTATTTCAGTGTAAAACAGTTATAAATAGGGCAGACTTCTCGGCATCGACTGGAGGTCGTCCATGAGCCTGGCTGTTCCTCGCGCGCGCCACACCACCTCGAAAGCGCTCGTCATCCTGGTGACCACGACGGCCTTGACTGCGACGGGCCTGAGCATCGTGGTTCTTCCCGCCCCCGGTCACGCGGAACAGACGAAAGCTCGACCTGCGACGGGGCTGGTGACAACCAGGCCCGATCGGGTGTCGGCCATGTCCACAGCGCAAGCCCAGAAATCGCGGGTTGAAGACCTGTCGGCGAGAACCCCGGAGGCCTCGACGTTCGCAGAACCGAACGGCTCGTGGACCGTGGAGTCCTACTCGGGGCCTGTCCGCGCTCAGAACAAGAGTGGCGACTGGATCGGCTTGAACTCCAAGCTGTCGAAGCGGAGCGGCGCCTACGCTCCCACGACGTCCGCTTATGAGATGTCGTTCTCAGACGGAGGCGACACGACCATCGCGGCGGTCAAGACCGGCGACGGCCACGACCTCAAGGTGGGCTGGCCAGGCAAGCTGCCGACGCCCACAGTCGAGGCCGGCACGCTGACCTATCCCGACGTCACCGAGAACGGCGACCTGGTGGTCACGTCGCGTCCCAACGGGTTCAGCTACTCGGTGATCCTGCGCCAAGCGCCAGCGGCCGGCGCCGGCCCGGTGGAGTTCTCGTTTCCGCTCAGCCTGGATGGGGCAACGGCGCGCGTCACCGACGCCGGCGGAATCGAGATCTCGCATGGCAAGACGAGGGTGGCCTCGGCGCCGAGCCCGGTGATGTGGGACGGCGCGGACGCCAACAAGGACGGCCAGGGGACAGTCACCAAGATCGCGACAGCGGTTGAGGTCTCAGGCGGCGTCCCGACACTGGTCCTGCGGCCGGATATGTCCTTGCTGACAGCTGCTGGCACGCAGTACCCGGTCACGATCGACCCTACGTTCATTGTGAGTGCCACCTCTGACACCTGGGTTCAAAGCGCGGGTGACACCTCCAGTCAGATCATCTCACCTGAACTGCGCGTCGGCTCAACTGACGCAGGCGTGACCACAGCGAGGTCGTATCTGTTCTTCGACCTGGCGAACATGTCGAAGATGTCAGCGTTCGACGTCAACTCGGCTCAGGTGAACCTGTCCAACTTCGAGACGGGAGCTTGCTCAGGGTCCCCACTGACGATGTCGCGGATCACCGGCGGTTGGTACACCGGCACGGTGACGTGGGCGAGCCAACCTGCCGTCACCTCAGCTGGCGCCAGCCAATCCTCCCAGTCCTATGGAGCCGCCGGCTGCCCCGCCGAGGGCGTCGTCTCCTTCGATGCCACCCAGATCGTGAAGGACTGGTCAGCCGGCGCGCCGAACGCTGGTGTGCGGATCGCGGCCGACAGTGACATCGCGGCGTCGGGATCGCGGAAGTTCCGCTCAGGCGATAACGGCACGTACTCGAAGTCGCCCAAGCTGATCGTGAACTACAACTCCTACCCGAAGAAGCCGGCCGCCTCTCAAGTGTCGCCCGCCATCAGCGACGGCGGGGCCTTCATCACCTCGTCCAGCGCGCCGACCTTCACCTCCAGCGTCGAGGACCCGGACGGCGGCCAGGTCACGGTCACCTTCAAGATCCTGCAGGGTTCGACGGTCATCGAGAGCCCGACGCTGGGAACAGTCGCCTCCGGTTCATCGGTCTACCGCATACCACCCAGCTTGGCCGATGGCACGTACACAGCCCAGTGGCGAGCATCCGACGCGACCCTCGACTCCGATTGGTCAGACCCGACGACCTTCATCATCGACACGTCGCCGCCGACGGCGCCCAGCATCGCGTGTGGCGGCCTGGCAGGCGGAACCTGGTACAACACCAAACCGGTCTCGTCGTCCACCTGCACCATCACCGCTGCCAGCGGAGTCGACACCCTCGAGACCACCTTCAACGGCGACGCGGTGACCTTCCCCAGCCTGTCGGCAGGCGCCACCTCGAAGTCGTTCATCGTCCCCGACAACGGCGTCTTCGAGCTGAACGTCATCGCCAAGGACAAGGTGGGCAACGCGTCCATGGCTTCCTTCAAGACCGGCATGGGCGCCGGAGCCATGGTCAGCCCCAACGACCAGGACCGCTCCACCGATTCGTTCACCGTCGCCGGTAAGTCAAAGGCAGGCGCGTCCAGCGCCCTGCTGCAGTGGCGCCTCGCCGGTGACAGCAGCGGCGCCTGGACCCAAGCCACCGAAGTCAGGGCAGGTTCGGCCGTGTGGTCTGGTGTGCCCACCACCTTCGGTGACACCGCCAGCACCGGCCCCCTGACCTGGAACGCCTCCGCCGAGCCGGGCGTCGAGTCACCTTCGGTACTCCAGGCGCGCTTCTGCTTCAACTACACGGTGAGCCCGACGCAGCGGTGCACCGCGTCCAGGAGTTTGAACATGCTGCCCCACGCCATCGGCGGCTCCTTCCCCACCTCCGACCTTGGCCCGGGGCAGGCAGCCCTGATGACGGGTGAGTATGTGCTGGACCAGAGCGACGTCAGCGTTGCCGGCTACGGCGAGAGCCTGACGGTGGGTCGTTCCTTCCAGTCGCTCGGATCCACGCCTTCGGTGCAGGGCGGTGTGTTCGGCCCGGGATGGGTCGCGAATATCCAAGGACCGGATGGTGGCTTCTCATCGGCCACCGTGTCGGATTCGACGGCGAGCAACGCCTCGATCACGCTTACCGACTCCGATGGAAGCTCGTTCAGTTACCTGCACTCGACACAGGTCAAGGGTGCTCAGAAGGACGGCACGTACCTCGCGCAAGGCGAGGCGGCGCTGAGCAACAACAGGCTGGCTATCACAACCGTCTCCGGCGCCAAGTATCTGACGCTCTCAGACCCGGACGGCACCCGGACGGTGTGGCGTCACCTGGGCTCAGCGACGTGGTCCATCGACCGCGTCGATGAACCCGGAGAAGGCGGGCTGACCTCCTACACACTGGACACTGCCGGTCGTGTCACAGGCATCTACGTCCCTGCGCCAGCAGGAGTGACCTGCAACGCCACTATCCAGGACAAGGGCTGCCGAGCGTTGCAGCTCACCTATTCCACGGTCGGAGCCGACAAGCGACTCACGCAGGTCGATCTGCGGACCTGGGATCCCAAGCCCGCGTCGAACGGGCTGCCCGGATCGAGCGCGGCGATGAGCACCATCCCTGTCCAGAAGTACTCCTATGACTCCGCAGGCAAGCTGACCGCGGCGTGGGATCCCCGGGTCGGAGACGGAGCCTCGGCACTGAAGAGGACCTATACCTACCAGAGCGTCGGCACCCACACGATGCTGGCCAGCTTGACTTCGCCGGGCGAGAAGGCCTGGCGCTTCGGCTTCGATTCCCTCGCGCGGATCGAGACCGTCAAGCGCGCGCACGACGCCGCGATCGGCTCAGGGGATGCGACCTGGGCGGTCGTTTACGCAGTGCCGACGTCGGGTACTGGACTTCCCGACCTCAGTCCTGGCGCGGCTTCGGCCTGGGGACAGCTTCAGGTTCCGGTCCAGGGCACCGCGGTCTTTGAGCCCGGAGCACCCGGCACTGTGGACATGACGTACGCCGACATCTCCTATTTCACCGCCGAGGGCCGGACCACGAACACGGCAAGCTACGGTGCGGGCGCCTGGCAGATCGACACCATGGGCTACGACAGCGTCGGCAACACCGTGTGGGAACTTGATGAGGGCAACCGCAACAGAGCGTTGGCCGCCGGCGGAAACACTGCCGTCGCCGCGAACTTGCTGTCCACCAAGACGCTCTATGCCGCCAATGGCACTCGGGTCTGGGCCGTATGGGAACCCGCCCGCAGCGTGATGCTCGCCAACGGGACCCAGATATCTGGCCGACCTAAGACGGTCAACGTCTATGACGACGAGGTTGACCCGAGCCTGGTGCCCGGCAGGCCGGTGCCTGACCCTGCCGAGCCACCCCAGAACCTCTTGGTCGAGACTCGAAAGTTCCTCGCGAACACAGACGACACCATCGGCTACGACCTGCAGCGGACTCGGTACCGCTACGACAAGGTCGTCCCGACAGACGGCGACGGCTGGGCTCTCACGACGCCTACCCGGGTGTCAACGGATATGGGCGGTGGTATTTGGTCCACTCAATTGACGCGCTTTGACTCGGCCGGAAAGATCATCGAGACCCGGACGCCTCAAGGAGTGTCGACCACCGACGGGGCCGGGTCGGACGTGCGCTCCACGATGACCAAGTACTACACCGCTGACGCCTCGTCGCCGGACCCCGAGTGCCGCAATCGACCCGAGTGGGCAGACCAGGTGTGCGCCACGTCGCAGGCGGCAAGTTACGCCACCATTCCCACGGAGCGAGTCACCGGCTACGACTACCTGATGAATCCGACGCGCTTGGAAGAGGCGTCGACGCCCATGGCTCGGACGACGGTGGTCTCCTACGACATCGCCGGACGGCCGACCGCACGAGCGCTCAGCATGGCGGGCGCGCTCGCGGGCGATCAACCAGTCGCAGACGCCAGTATCACGTATTCGCCGACGACCGGCGCCCTGGCCTCAACCACGGTCGCGGGTCAGACCATCTCTCAGACCCAGGACAGTTGGGGGCGGCTGCTCACCGAGAACGACGGGACCGGCAACACCGCCACGACGACCTACGACTCCGCCGGTCGGACGAAGACCTTCCACGACGGCAAAGGCACTTACACCTACACCTACGATGGAACGGACGCCGCCGGAAACGCCGAACGCCGTGGACTTGTCACCAAGGTCGACGTCGGCCTCCCGTCCGGGCCGGACGAGTTCAGCGTTGCCTATGACGCCAATGGCGCCAACACCAGACTCGTGTATCCCAATGGCCTGATCGCGACCTCCACCTTCAACGAAGGAGGCGATCAGACAGCGCTGTCCTACGTCGTCGGTTCGAGCAAGGTCGCTGGATTCAACCGCTTGATCGATCCGCACTCGCGCGTCCGGTTCGAGGACTCGCCGTTGTCGAAGTTCGGCTACAGCTACGACCCCAGGGGCCGGCTTGTTCAGGTCAGGGACTACATGGGTGGGCAGTGCACCACGCGCGACTACACGTTCAGCTTGGACTCCAACCGCACAGCGCTCGCCACGGCGCCTCCCGGAGCGGCAGGCGCGTGCTCCACGTCGAATCCGACAGTCAAGTCGAGCGCGTTCGACATCGCGGATCGGATCATGGACTCCGGCTATAGCTATGACTACTTCGGTCGCACCCGGTCCGTACCGCCTGCAGACACCGCGCACAGTGGCGGAAGCGGGTTGGCGGTGAGGTACTTCGCCAACGACATGGTCGCCAGCACCGCCCAGAGGTTCCCGGCCGCGAACGGAGAACTCCACACCCAGACCTATGGCCTGGACGCCTATCAACGCTTGTCGACCTTGAGCGAGACCACCGAAGGCGTCGAGCTACGCAGAACCACGAACCACTACTCCGACAGCTCCGACTCACCTGCGTGGATCGCGAAGGAGACTCGGCCCAACGGGCTGACGAGCTGGACCGGCACGTGGACCCGCAATGTGCTGAGTCCCGATGGGGATCTGGGTCTGATCCAGAGGTCAGACGGCACGTCCAGCGTCCAGGTCACGAACATGCACGGCGACGTGGTGTCGACCCTGGAAAACGCGACGGTCTTCAGCGGGCTCACCAACTACGCCGAGTCCACCGAATACGGCGGTGAGCGCGTTGGCTCGACGTCGCTGGGCCAGGGTTATGGCTGGCTGGGCGCCGAGCGCCGCTCCAGCGACACCGGCGGTGGCCTCACCCTCATGGGCGCCCGCCTCTACAACCCGGCAACCGGGCGGTTCCTGTCGATGGATCCCGTGCCCGGAGGCAATGACAACGCCTATACCTATCCCGTCGACCCGGTCAATGCCTACGACCTCAGCGGTGAATGGCTCGAGTACGGGCGATGGGGCGCCTACAAGTGGTACAAGACGCTGTACAGCGGCAAACACAAGGTGCACAAGTCCAAAATCGCCCGTGCGTTCGCGAACATCGCAAGCAAGATCATGAGAAAGATCCTCGGCAGGATCTTCAGCTTGGGAATCACGTACAAGGTCAAGTGGAAGGTCAAGTACTACCAAAAGGTCCGCGGCATCTACGACAGCAGGACAGGAAACCTGCGCGGCGTCCAGCACAAGGTGAAGATCAAATACGGGCAGAAGATCTGGGCATGTTCGGTCTTCGGCACGTTGTGCTACAGCGTCACAGGAGGCGTCTACGTCCACATCTCGACGGAGTACAGGCTGTGGACCAGGTGGTGGTACAACTGAGCCGGAGCAGCGCTGACCACATCCATGCGACGCTGTGAGCATGGCCAACGCACCCGTCGATCTCGGGCAGAAACTCTCCTCGTTCTCTGAGCAGTGGGCGCCGAAGGTGGTCGCTCGGCTCAACGATCACGAGATCAAGGTCGTCAAGCTGCAGAGGCGGTCAGCTAGCTGCAGGCGTCACGTTCTGCCCGCTATTGACCAATTCCAGAAACCCGCCGTACGGTCGTAGCACGCCATTCCAAGCGTCAGAGGGCCTTCGCTGGCTCTCGCTGGCCAAGGGGAGTGACCGAGGTAGGTCGAAGGGTCGCGCAGCGCCCCTCGAAGGATCGGATCAAGGGATCGGAGCTTCCCATGCCGCTGATGAGGCTCACTCGGCTGAAGCGACAGATGGCTGGGACGGCGGCCGCGGTGTTGTGCGCCGGCGCGCTGGCGTTGACGCCCGCCCGCACCGCCGACGCCGCCGCCGGATGCGTCTCGCCCACGGACTGCCTGTCCAAGATGACGCTGGCCGAGAAAGCGGGCCAGATGACCCAGCCGTCGTGGGACTCCCTGGCGAGCAAGACCGATATCACCACCTACGGCCTGGGCTCGGTGCTCAGCGGTGGCGGCGGCGGCCCGACCGGCGCCGGCGGCACCGCCGCGCAGTGGAAGGCGATGGTCGACGACTTCCAGAGCTACGCGCTCAAGACCCGCCTGGGCATTCCGCTGCTCTACGGGATCGACGCGGTGCACGGCAACAACAACATCAACGGCGCCGTCGTCTTTCCGCACAACATCGGACTGGGCGCCACCCGCAACCCGGCGCTGGTTCAGCAGGTCGAGGACGTGACCCGCCAGGAGGTGCTCGGCTCGGGCATCCGGTGGGCCTTCGCGCCGTGCCTGTGCGTCGCCCGCGACGACCGGTGGGGCCGAACCTACGAGAGCTTCGGCGAGGACCCGTCGGTGGGCAACGCCCTCGCCGGCGCCGCGGTCACCGGTCTGCAGGGCGCCAGCCTGAGCTCGACGTCGGTGCTGGCGACGGCCAAGCACTGGGTGGGCGACGGCGGCACGACGTTCGGCACCGGCAGCAGCGGTTACCTGATCGACCAGGGGGACGCCCGCATCACCGAAGCCGAACTGGACGCGATTCACGTCCCGCCGTACACGCAGGCCATCGCCGCCGGGGTGGGCTCGGCGATGGTCAGCTACTCCAGCTGGAACGGTGTGAAAGCTCATGGCCACAAGTACCTGATCACCGACAAGCTCAAGGGCGCGCAGAACTTCACGGGCCTCGTCGTCAGCGACTGGGCCGGAGTCAAGCAGTTGCCCGACTCGACCTACGCCGCCCAGGTGGCGCGCGCGGTGAACGCCGGCATCGACATGATCATGGTGCCCGACGTCTACGTGGCGACCATCAACGCCATCGTGTCCGGCGTGAACGGCGGCCAGATTCCCCTTGCGCGGGTTGACGACGCGGTGCTGCGGATCCTCACCGTCAAGTTCGGGCTGGACCTGTTCAACACGCCATACACCGACAGCAGCCACACCGCCGGGGTGGGCTCGGCCGCGCACCGGGCGGTGGCCCGGCAGGCGGTCCGGGAATCGCAGGTGCTGCTGAAGAACGACGGTGTGCTGCCGCTGGCAAAGACGGGCACGTACAAGCTCGTGGTCGGCGGCAAGCACGCCGACAACATCGGCAACCAGATGGGTGGCTGGTCGATCTCATGGCAGGGCGCCAGCGGCGCGACCACGACCGGCGGCACCACGTTCTGGCAGGCGCTGCAACAGCAAACTGCCGGTACCGGCATCACCGTGACCAACGTCGGCACCAGGACCAAGGGCAACTACAAGGCCGACATCGGCATCTGGGTGGGCGGCGAGACACCGTACGCCGAAGGCCAGGGTGACAGCTCGACCCTGGCGTTCGGCAGTGATAACTCCGCCGCGCTCGGCGACATCTGCGCGCGGGTCACCAAGTGCATCGCGATCCTCGAGTCCGGCCGGCCGGTGATCATCAAGGACCAACTGGTGAAAGCCCACGCGTTCGTCGCGGCGTGGCTGCCCGGCACCGAGGGCGCCGGCCTGGTCGACAACCTGTTCGGCAGCGGCTACACCGGCAAGCTGCCGGTGAGCTGGCCGAGCGCGGTCACCGACGAGCCGATCAACCTCGGCGACGGCAAGACGCCGCTGTTCGCCTTCGGCTACGGCCGCTCGCCGTACTAGAGGCGCACGCCGCAGTGCGGTGAGACACCGGCTTAGCGGGGCGTCACCACGAACTGGCGCAGGTGCAGGTCGAGAAAGGTGACCGGGCCGCGTGGACCCGGCACCCGGTCCACGTTGATGCCGGTCTCGGGCAGTCCGAGCAGCTTGAAGCCGTCCAGCAGTCGGGTGGTCACGTTCCAGAACGCGCCGGTGCCCGAGTACGCGTCGAGGAACGCAGCGGCCGCGGCCGGGTCCTCGGTGGCTATGCAGGCGGCCAGGCCGGAGGTTTGCGAATCGGCCAGCGCGGCCGCCTCGGCCGGTCCGTCCACCTGCGCCACGGTGATCGTGGCCTCCCTGCCGTCCTGCAACGCCCACTCCAGCCCGAGGGGGTGCTCGTGCGGCGGCAGGTCGGCCTCGATGCCGAGGTCAGCCAACACGCCGAGCACGCCGGGCAGCAGCTCGTCCCACCGGTCCCGGGCGATCAGCAGCAGGTTGAGCCGGTTGCACACGCCGAGCCGGTCCAGGCTGGTCCGCACCAACTCCAGCGCCTTGCCCTCGTCGGCCGCGCGGTCCAGGTAGAGCACGCCGCCGCCGTCGGCGTGCGCCAGCGTGCGGACGCCGTGCCGGGCCGCCTCCGCGGTGAGTTCACGGGTGCTGTCTCCGCTGCCCCGCAGGATGACCAGCGGGATCAGGTGGGGCTGGGCGACCAGTGCTCGGGCGGTGTCGCGGCCCGGCGCTCGGACCAGTTGGACCGCGGCCGGGTCCAGCCCGGCGCCGGACAGCGCCGGCGCGAGCACCTCGTCGACCAGCGCGGCGGCCGAGCCGATCGCCGCCGAACCGGTGCGCAGCACCCCGGCGTTGCGGGACTTGAGCAGCTGGGAAGCCATGTCGATGACCACGTTGGGCCGGGCCTCGAAGTTGGCGCCGATCACCCCGACCGGCTTGCGCCGCTCTTCCACCAGAGCGCCGGGCAGCTCGCGGACCACCCGGGACCATCGCGGGTGCGGCACCTCGGCCAGCACGCGCAGCTGATGGGCCATGCCGGTCAGCCGGTCCCGGTCCAGCCGGAGCCGGTCGAGCATCGCGCTCTCCAGCCCGCTGGTCCGCATGTCCTCGGCGTTGGCGGCAAGCACCGCGTCGGCAGCCTTGTCGTCAGTCAGCCGGTCGGCGATCGCGCGGATAGCGGCGTCGATGGCCTCCGGAGTGGCAGCGGCCAGGCTGCCGGATGCGGCGTGCGCGGCCTCGGCGCACGCTCGTACGACGTCGGCTCCCATGGCCAGAACTCTACGTGGCCCGGGCTGGCGCCTCGCGGCCGTGTTTGGACAAATGATCGCTAAATCCACGTGCGGATTGGCTTGTGCAGCTTGAGGAGTCACGCCTCGGGCTCAGTTGGTGGACAGCGGCGCCGTTGTTCGGCACGACAGAAAGCCGGGTGGCCAAACACTGAGAAGCGACGATTGAATTCGGCTACATTCCCCCGATCATGATCGACAAATGCCCAGCGGTCGGCTGACCGCCGTCAAGAATGGGGTGATGACATGTGCAGCAACTGTCGGGGGATCTGTGACTGTCCGGCCGATCAGCTCATCACGCAGTGCGCGTGCAGCGGCCCTTACTACAAGGACTGCGCCGCCTGTGGGCAAGTCCGCGGGCGGGTTCGGTCGCCGAGAGCGTAAAGGAGCAACCGGCGAAGGACTGACCTTCGCTGGTCCGGTGATGGCAGCGAGAACAAGGCATCGCTGTCAGTCGTCAGCGCTAGGACGACTCCACATTATGTCGATCGGCTCGGGCCCGGTCAGCGACGCGCGCCGCTCGTGTAGGTCCTTAACCCGACCGAGCGCCCACGCCCCGCCGCGTCGCGTCGACAGCGGCTACCAAGCGGTGATCGCTGTAGTGCGGCGCGAAAGCGAAGTGAGCGTCGCCGCGGGCGCTTAGAAGGTCGAACCTCCCCACTCGCCGGCTGCGGCCGGCCGATGATGGTCAGCTTCGTGCTGTTGACGTAGGTGCTCTAGCTCGGCATCTGCGCCGGTGACATGTCCTCCTCCGGCTCACGCAGGCCGGCTCACGCAGGTCAGGCCGGCCAGAACCGCGCGCGAATCCATTCAGCCACCGTCGGTCGACCAGCGGCGCCGTGGGAAGCGGCGCCGGGTCGACCAGGTGGCGTCGGCCTGCGACAGCGCTCCCAGCGGCGGCGCGGCCAGCGGCGCATGCGCCGCTGGCCGAGCAGGTCCTGGTGCCCATTCCGCAACTAGTCTCGCGTGGAGGTATACCCCCAGGGAGTACGGTGGTGTAGGGTGCCGGTACCCCCCGGAGGTATTGGCAACCTCGAAGGAGAGACCGTGAGCAAGAAGGACTACACCGTCCGCGGCATGACCTGCGACCACTGCGCCGGATCGGTGACCGCGGAGATCAACAAGATTACCGGCGTCATCGGCGTGCGGGTCGATGTGAAGGCAGGCCGCGTGACTGTCGAGGCGGACGAGGCGGTGCCCGACGGCGCGATCGCCGAGGCCGTCGAAGAGGCCGGTTACCAGGTCACTCCACGCCCTGCGTCCTCTGACGCCGGCGCCAGAAAGGCAGCTTCATGAACACGCCCGTCAAACTCGGCGCCTACGCGCTTGGCCTGCTCGCCGTTTTCGCCGGTGCGACCGGCGTCGGCGCCGCCGTCGGACCCGTTGGCCCGCCCGCCGCCTCCCACGACACGCACAGGGAACCCGCGAGGGACACCACCGCGCCAGGCGGCGCCGCCAACGCCCACCTGCCCGGCGGCCTGCAGGTCTCGCAGGACGGTTACACCCTCGACGTGGACGACAGCCTTCCGGCCGGCGCCGCAACCCGGGTGTCATTTCGGGTCCTCGGCCCTGACGGCCGCCCGGTCACCGCCTACGACACCGCTCACGAGGAGGATCTGCACCTGATCGCGGTCCGCCGCGACCTGAGCGGCTACCAGCACGTGCACCCGGCTCTGGGCTCCGCCGGCATCTGGTCGACCCCGCTAGACCTGACCGCCGGCGCCTGGCGGCTGTTCGCCGACTTCGACCCCGCCGGCAGCAACGCCGCGCTCGTCCTGGGCGCCGACGTCGCCGTAGCCGGCCACTACGCCCCTCAGCCGCTGCCCGCGGCATCCCGCACCGCCAAGGTCGACGGTTACACCGTCACCCTCGACGGGCAGCTGACCCCGGGCGCGGAGTCGCCGCTGACCCTGTCCGTCAGCCGCGCCGGACAGCCGGTCACCGATCTGCAGCCCTACCTGGGCGCCTACGGGCACCTGGTCGCGCTGCGCGACGGCGACCTGGCCTACCTGCATGTCCACCCCGCCGGGGAACCCGGCGACAGCGCCACCGCACCCGGCCCGGACGTCGTCTTCTACGCCACCGCCCCGTCCGCCGGTGACTACCGCCTGTTCCTGGACTTCCGCCACGGCGACGTCGTGCGCACCGCCGAGTTCACCGTCCGCGCGGGGCCGCAGGCCGCCGCCACCGCTCACCCCCCCACCACCGCTCACCCCACCGCCACCAGCCACGGCCACTGAGCCCCCACCGATCCGACCACGCACGAAAGAAGAGGATCATGAGTTCCACCACTGAGATCACGACCTCGCAAGCCGCCACCGGCGGCCAAGTCGAGCTGGCGATCGGCGGGATGACCTGTGCCTCGTGCGCGAACCGCGTCGAGAAGCGGCTCAACAAGCTCGACGGTGTCACCGCCACCGTCAACTACTCGACCGAGAAGGCGAAGGTCACCTTCACCGGCAGCGTCACCCCTGATGACCTGGTGGCCGCAGTCGAGAAGGCCGGCTACACCGCCAGCCTCCCGAAGCCTGCCCGCGCGGCCGGCAGCGACGGCGCACCCGGCGAGGGTCCCGTCGAGAGCGCGGCCGAGTCCGGCCGCGTCACAGACCTCCGCAATCGGCTGCTCCTGGTCACCGCCCTGACCGTCCCGGTCATCGCGATGGCGATGATTCCCGCGCTGCAGTTCCGGGCGTGGCAGTGGCTCTCGCTGACTCTGGCCGCGCCGGTCGTGCTGTGGGGCGCCTGGCCGTTCCACAAGACAGCGTGGAAGAACCTGCGCAACGGCGCCGCGACCATGGACACGCTCATCTCCGTCGGCACCGCCGCCGCCTTCGCCTGGTCCCTGTACGCCCTGTTCTTCGGCGCCGCCGGAGAGTTGGGCATGACGCACCCGTTCAAGCTGACCATCTCCCGCAGCGACGGTGGGGCAAACATCTACCTCGAGGCCGCGGCCGGCGTCACGATGTTCATCCTCGCCGGGCGTTACCTCGAAGCCCGCTCCAAGCGCGCCTCCGGCGCCGCCCTGCGCGCGCTACTGGAATTGGGCGCGAAGGAAGTCGCTGTCCTGCGTGACGGCGCCGAGGTCCAGATCCCGACCGACCGGCTCGTCGTCGGCGACCACTTCGTCGTCCGGCCCGGTGAGAAGATCGCGACCGACGGTGTCGTCACCGACGGCGCCAGCGCCGTGGACGCCTCGATGCTCACCGGCGAGTCCGTGCCGGTCGAGGTAAGCGTCGGCGACAACGTCACGGGCGCGACCGTCAACGCCGGTGGCCGCCTCGTCATCCAGGCGACCCGTGTCGGCGCCGACACGCAGCTCGCGCAGATGGCACGGCTCGTCGAGGACGCGCAGAACGGCAAGGCCCAGGTCCAGCGCCTGGCCGACCGCATCTCGGGCGTCTTCGTTCCGGTCGTCATCGCGCTCGCCATCGGCGTCCTCGGGTTCTGGGTCGGCGCCGGCAACGGCCTCGGCGCCGCCTTCACCGCGGCGGTGGCCGTGCTGATCATCGCCTGCCCGTGCGCGTTGGGCCTGGCGACGCCGACCGCCCTCATGGTCGGCACCGGTCGCGGCGCGCAACTGGGCATCCTCATCAAGGGCCCCGAGGCGCTTGAGAGCACGCAGCGGATCGACACCATCGTGCTGGACAAGACCGGCACCCTCACCAGCGGGCAGATGAGCCTGGTCGACGTGGTTCCCGCCGCCGGCGTCGACCAGGACCAGCTCCTGCGCCTGGCCGGAGCGCTCGAGGCCAGCAGCGAGCACCCGATCGCCAGAGCGATCGCCGACGGCGCCGCCCAGCGCACCGGCACGCTCCCGGCTGTCGGGGACTTCACCAACCTCGAGGGCCTGGGCGTGCAGGGCGTTGTGGACGGCCACGCCGTCCTCGTGGGCCGCGCCCGCCTGCTGGCTGACTGGTCACAGCCGCTTCCCGAGCAGTTGCGCCAGGCCATGGACACGGCCGAGGCGGACGGCAAGACCGCCGTCGCGGTCGCCTGGGACGGTCGAGCCCGAGGCGTCCTCACCGTTGCCGACACGGTCAAGCCGACCAGCGAGGCCGCGATCCGGCAGTTCCGCGCGCTGGGCCTGACGCCGGTGCTGCTCACCGGTGACAACCGCGCGGTCGCCGAGACGGTCGCCCGGCAGGTCGGCATCGACCTCGGCGACGACACCGTGATCGCCCAAGTCATGCCGGCGGACAAGGTCGCCGTCGTCAAGCGCCTGCAGGAGCAGGGCAGGCGCGTGGCCATGGTCGGCGACGGCGTCAACGACGCCGCCGCGCTCGCGCAGGCCGACCTGGGCCTTGCGATGGGCACCGGCGCTGATGTCGCGATCCAAGCCAGCGACCTGACGCTGGTGCGGGGTGACCTGCGTGTCGCGGCGGATGCGATCCGGCTGTCGCGACGGACGTTGCGCGTGATCAAGAGCAACCTGTTCTGGGCGTTCGGTTACAACGTCGCCTCGATCCCGTTGGCGGCGGCCGGGCTGCTCAACCCGATGCTCGCCGGCGCGGCGATGGCGTTCAGTTCGGTGTTCGTCGTGACCAACAGCCTGCGACTGCGCGGTTTTCGGGCCTTGGCCGAGAACCGCGGCGACGGTGGAACGGCGCAACGCGTGCGCCCAGCACCGCGCAGGCCGGCTCCCGATCCATCTGACAGGAGTGGCGAGGACGTCACCAGCCAGGCACGGTGACGAGCAGCCTCCAGCGGTTCTCGCTCGCGTCGTATGCAGTGGCTGAGAGCGTGCCACCCGCCGGTGATCTGGTCGGCTCGGCCACCCGATGCCCAGTCGACGCGCTGAAGCGCGGCCTACGACGAAGCGCCTGTCGCCGAAGGCGAGAGTCGGCGGGGGAGAGGCGGTCGCCGGTCACAACTACCGTTATCCGCACACCAGGACCTCGCGCCACAAGGGGGTCCTATCGAGTCTTCCAGTTCGGGCACCACGGGACTAATTGGACGTTCCATGTGAATCATGGCGCGGTCTGAGTTCAGCCCTGATCGCGCGACCTATATAGTGGCAGCGCGGCCAGGTAGCTCAGTTGGGAGAGCGTCCGCCTGAAAAGTGGAAGGTCGGCGGTTCGAACCCGTCCCTGGCCACGCGATGTCGGTAGGCCCGCATGAGTCATCATGCGGGCCTACCGCATTTTTGCGCCACGATCGATGATCTGGGCTTGCACCGCGATAGCGCTTCACCGCTGGCCCTTGCCACGTGACACGATCTCGCATGTGACCAGCAGGCCCACCGAAGCGCAGCGCCTGCGCGACCTGGCGCTGCTGCGCCGCGTGCGCGACCGAATCGACCGGGAGCACGCGCAGCCGCTGGACGTCGAGGCACTCGCCCGCGGCGCGAACATGTCGGCGGGGCACCTTAGCCGCGAGTTCAAGCTCGCCTACGGCGAGTCGCCCTATTCCTACCTGATGACGCGACGCATCGAGCGCGCGATGGCACTGCTGCGTCGCGGCGACCTCAGCGTCACCGAGGTCTGCTTCGCAGTGGGATGCTCGTCGCTAGGCGCCTTCAGTAGTCGCTTCACCGAGCTGGTCGGTGTGCCTCCCAGCACCTACCGACGCGAAGCGGCACGCGTCACGTCGGAGATGCCACCGTGCCTGGCAAAACAGGTCACCAGACCGATCAGGAATCGAGAAGCGACGGCCCTCGATCGCACCTAGTGTGACCGCCATGGACATCACCATTCATTCGACTTTCCTCCCGCATGACGACCCGGAGACCTCCCTAGCCTTCTACCGCGACGCCCTTGGTTTCGAGGTCCGCAACGACGTCGGACAGGGCAAGATGCGCTGGATCACGGTCGGTCCCGCCGACCAGCCCGGCACGTCCATCCTCCTGGCGCCGCCGGCCGCTGACCCTGGCATCACCGACGACGAGCGCCGCACCATCGCCGAGATGATGGCCAAGGGCACCTACGGCTGGATACTGCTGGCTACGAAGGACCTCGACGGCGCCTTCGACCAGATTCAAGCCAGCCACGCCGAGGTCGTCCAGGAGCCGACCGAGCAGCCATACGGCGTTCGCGACTGTGCCTTCCGCGACCCCGCGGGCAATCTGATCCGCATTCAGGAGCTGCGCTGAGAAGCCTAGGAGCACCAGACGTGCCGCTCAAAGCTGGTGAAAGCTCCCGATGCCTTGTGAGATGATCACCGCCGCGTCGCTCCCACCGGGCGGCCAGGCGTCTCGTTGGGGGAGCGGATGCGCATGTTTCGGGTGGTGCTGACAGCCGTACTCGTTGTCCTCGGTCTGGTGGCGGGTGGCTCCGCGGAAGCGGCGACCGCGCCGGACCAGTGGACCTCGGAGTACGCCGGCGGCCAGAACGCGTCGGCCAACCTGGGGGAGCAGGTCATCACCGCGGCCACCGCACCGCGGCTCACGCAGGCCTGGCAGGTCACCGGCGGTTCATCCTTCGTGGCTCCGGCCATCGTGAACGGCGCCGTCTACCACGCGGTGAACGCCGACAACGCCTCTCTGCCAGGTCGTTTCATTGCCCGGTCCGCGCGGAGCGGCACCCAGTTGTGGAGCGCCGCGCTGGCGCCCAATGCCCAGTACTACCGAGGTCAGACCATTGTCGGCGACATCGCCCTCCTTCCGTTCGAGGGCTGGCGCCAACTGGGCGGCATCACAGCAGTCGACCTCACCGCTGGCAAGGTGTTGTGGTCGCGCTCGCGGCCGCCGTCGGCGACTAACCCCGGCAACGACGACGGCACCGGCGGCCCGATCGTCGTGGACTCTGGACGGGTTTACCTCAACGCGGGCAACAACGTCCTCTCGGCATACGACATCAACACCGGGGCACTCCTGTGGCACATCGAGCCGCCGGACGGATGGGCGAATGGCGTCGCCGCTGCGGCGGGCCGCCTCTACACCGCCGGGTATGCCGGCGCCGCGGGACCGGGACTGGTCGCCTACGACGGTGCGACAGGTAAGCGATTGTGGACATCGCCGGGCCTGTACGGATCTCCGGTCGTGGTCGGCGACAAGGTGCTCGTCCCTTCGTATCAAGGTGTTGCGGCGGTCCCGGCGGCCGGCTGTGGCCGAACCACGTGCCCGCGAACCTGGTCTGCCGGTATCACCGATGCCAACCCGCAATCCATCCTCATCGGCGGCGCCGACCCGAACTACCTCTTCGTCACGGCCACGCTGCTGGACAACACCAGCCGCCTGATCCGGCTGAGCACTTCGACCGGCGTCCGGCAATGGACGGTCAATCTGTCGAAACCCTCCGGTGGAATACCGATCCGCGTCGGCGACACCGTCTGGTTGATGATCAACGCCAACGCCGTCCGCGGCTGGTCCGTCACGGCCACAACGGCTACGCCGCAGCGCACCCTGGCCCTGCCCGCCAACAGTTACGGCGCCGTCGGTGGGCTCGCCGCCGCGAACGGATCACTGATCGTCGACGTCTGGCCCAGCACGCTCACCGCCTACCGGGTCCCTGGCACATGAGCTCCAGCAACGTTTAGCCGCGTCGGGCACGCGCCGGACCGGCGTCTGTCAGGAGCGAGTCAGGCCTTGGATATCCCACCCAGCCCTAGAACGGCCGCAATGCGATCCAGGATGCTTTGCAGCGCTGAGGATTGACCTCCCTCGGAAAGGACCGCTTCGCACTCGGCCAGGCCTCCACGACTCATTCGACCGGCGCTACTGATGATCCCCGCCAACAGCGCATCGACGCTTGCCTCGATCATCTGGTCGTGCGTCATAGGCGGTCCAGCATAGGTAGGCAGCTGCGCCAACTCGTCCCAGAGTCGGTCCAACTCATCAAGCTCATCCTTCGTGAGTTGCTTCATTCCAGACCTCTTCTAGATCACGTCACGATGGGGCTAAGCAACGAGGTGAGCGGTGTTCGCCTGGTTCACCAGGAAGGACGCCCTCAGTTGTGCCCGCCCATTCAACCTGCCTCCCGGCGGACCTCGATAGTGGCCGCCGGGGTTTCGCGGTAGCGCGAGAGGGTTGAGCGAGCGGTCCTGAAGTAGTTTCGAGCAGAAACGTAACGGGTCCATAGGTAGGTAGTGATAAACCGCACTGCGGTAGGACCGAGGCGTTCTTCAATGGTTCCTCTCAAGAGGAGTTGAAGTCGTTGGGATTCACCGCCGGGAGCGCTCGACTCCATCTCTGATAGACATACTGCCCATGATTTCCGTCAGAACTTCTACTTATTTGCATACGATTAATCCCATTTTGGGGTGGGGCCGTGTGTTAATTTGCTGCCTTCGACATTCTCCTTCCTTGCATTCGTGAACCTGAGGGGGACCCGTCCTGATTGTGAGGTGCCCCCTTGAAGCGTCGGTGTGATGGGTTGCGAGCGGTCCTGGTGCTGGCCCTGGCGGTGGGTGCGATTGCTGCGGCGCAGTTAGAGCTCACGCCCCGGTCTGGTCCGGCGTCTGCCGAGGCCTCGACTGGGTCGGCGGGTCTGTTCGTGCCGGCGGTGGGGCGGTTGCTCGACACCCGTAACGGCACGGGCGGGTTTTCGACACCGATGCCAGCCGGCGTCGTGCGGACGGTGACCGCGGCCGGTAGAGCCGGTATTCCGGCTTCCGGAGTGAGCGCGGTGGCTCTGACCTTGACGGCGATCGGCGCGAGCACGGTCGGGTCGGTCAGCGTGGCGCCGGGCGATGTGGCCACCCCGTCCGGGACGGCGTTGGTGTTCAACCCCGGCGACTCGATCTCCAACACCGCCCTGGTGGCGCTGCACGCCGATGGCACGCTGCACGTGCTGGCCGACCATGCGGTGAATCTGATCATCGACGTTCAGGGTTACTTCACCGCCGGCTCGGCGACCGCGCCGGGTGGTTTCGTCGCTGTCGACCAGGCCCGCATCGCTGACACCCGCAGCGGCGCCGGCGTTCGGCAAGCAAAGGTGAGCACCGGCGGGTCGGTGACGGTGCAGGCCGGCGGCAGCGCCGGCGTGCCGGCGGATGCCAGCGCGGTCTACGCCAACATCACCGCCCTCAACCAGACGGCCATCGGCTACCTGCGCGCCTACGCCGCCGACCAAACCGCGCCGAGCACCGGGGCGCTGGACTTCGACGACTCGGCCACCGCCCAATCGGTGGCGATCCCGCTGTCGCCCGACGGCCGGTTCACCGTGCTGGTCGGCGCCGGCGGCCCGGTCGATCTGGCCATCGACATCCAGGGCTACTTCACCCCGTCCGCCGCCGCGGGGGTGTTCACCCCGGCAGCGGTGCGCCTGCTCGACACGCGGGTCGCGCCGGTGCGGACGCTGGCCGGCAACTCGGTCACCAAACTCAACGTCGCCGGGGTAGCCGGCATCCCCGCGGTGGCCGAGGGTCTCGGCGCGGTGGCGCTGAACCTGCGCACCGTGCAGCCGGCGACCGGCGCCGGCGGCGGCTACCTGCGGCTGTGGCCGGCCGATCAACCCGAGCCGGCCACCTCGAACATCAACTACACCACCCAGAACGTCTACCGCACCGACCTGGCCATCGTCGCCCTGGCCGCGGACGGCAGCGTCAACATCCGCAACGGCGGCCCCGGCCCGGTCGACCTGGTGGTCGACGTCCAGGGCTGGTTCAGCGATCCCGGGCCCGGCATGCCATTGATCGAATCCAGCGCCTACCCCGCGCACAGCTGGACACCGGCCGGCGGAGCACCGGCCACCTTCACCATCACCGACAGCGGCACCGGGTCACCGGCCACCCGGTTCAGCTACCGCCTCGACGACGCGACACCCACCACGGTGGCCGGCCCCGGTTCGACCATCACGCTGACCCCGCCGACCGCGCCGGGCCGGCACACGCTATCGGTCGTGGCGACCGACCGGCTCGGGGTCGCCTCGCCGGCGAATCACCACACCTTCAACATCGGCTCGCCACCAGCGCCACCGGCCGACCTGGCGATCACCGCCGGCGACAGTTCGGCGGACCTGACCTGGACCGCCGGCAGC
Organism: Jatrophihabitans sp.; assembly: GCA_036399055.1. Taxonomy (NCBI): domain Bacteria; kingdom Bacillati; phylum Actinomycetota; class Actinomycetes; order Jatrophihabitantales; family Jatrophihabitantaceae; genus Jatrophihabitans; species Jatrophihabitans sp. The sequence goes on along the minus strand of DASWNX010000028.1, from coordinate 10,576 downwards.
GGCAACGGCGCTCCGACCCTCGGCTACAGCTTCACGATCCTGGACCGGACCACCGCCGGCGCACCGCTGCAGCTGGGCAGCTGCTCCACCTGCACCCACTTCGTCCTCACCGGCCTGGACCCGACCCACACCTACGCCGCCCAGGTCACCGCCGCCAGCCCGGCCGGTGACAGCGCCCCCAGCACCAGCCCGGATTTCACGCCCGCCGGCGACCCAATCAGCTGCCCTGACACCGACGAGACCTGCGCCACCCAGGACATCACCAAACCCGCCGATCTCGACCCGCTCTACGCCAACTACGACCAGACCGGAACCGACACGGACACCCCCGTCGACACAACCCAACCGCTCACCGACGACACCGACCCGCCATGCGCGCCGGACACCGATCGGGCCGGGCCCTGGGTCTGCGCCGTCCCAGACACCCAGACCGACGAGGAGCCGTCTGCCTATGCGCCCGCGCCAGGCGGCTGGTGCAATATCAACTACCAGTGCTACTCACGCACCTCCTCCTTCGAGGCGAAATGGGACGGCACCATCTACTACGGCGTGAACACCCGGTATGGCGGCCGCTACACCGTCGGCGCCATCCACGCCAAAGTCACCTGGGAAACCCTGCAGGGCCTCACCCACAGCAAGATGACCTACCGCGCCACCGGCACCCGCTACACCCACAACGTGAGATTCACCGGCGCCATGTTCAACGGCGCACCAAGCGCGCCCCACGGCGGCAGCCAAATCCGCGATTCCAAGGACCGCAGCGAGTACTACAGTTACGTCTGGCCGGACCGCGACCTCACCTGGGACTACTTCAACTACAACCACACCATGTGGGACCACAACATCGCCAACCAGTTCAGCTGGTCAGCACCCGGCTACCCCGGGTCTTGGTTCTTCTACGTCCGCAGCCCCAGCGCCCACACCAACCGCCTAGGCCCACTTGCGCGCTACGCGTTCAGAGACCCGCTCGCCGGCGGCCTGCCACAGAACCGGTACGGCACCGGATACCACCGCTGAGCCGACCATGACCCACCCACTGGGGGACCCCTACTACCCGGCTTACCTGCCGCCCGGAATCGACCTGGCCGAGGAAGTCCGACTTCGCGAGGCCTCCCGCTCGGACCCCTTCATCATCATCGACTACCGGTCCCACACAGACACGTGGCGCGCCTGGTGGACCGACAAGATATCGCTGCTCGGCGAGCTCGAAGGCACCCGCGAACAAGTCATCGCCTGGGCCCGGGAACGATGCGACGACATCCGCATCTGCTCCGACCCCGACGACGAGAACGCGCTGCTGGTAGAGCTGGGACCAGACGACCAGTAGGTAGGAACGGTGCGCCGCGCGGGGGACCCTGGTCGCGCGCACGCGGCGCAGGCAGGACTTCGAGGACTTGTGGTTGTCGGCGGTCCGGGTGGCTAGCAAAACCAGGCCCGGCCGGGACAACGGCGCCGCCGGTGTGGGTGATCGCCGTAGCAGCGCCCGACCAGCCCTACCCGGGCTGCGGAACCTAACGTTCGAGCAGATGCCGCGCGCAGGGCAGAAGAGCTATGGCCAGGACCGACGGGCGAGCACCAAGCTCAAGCAGTGGTGTGAGCGATGTGCAAGGCAGAATGCGGACCAATTATCAGCGGGCGATTCTCCGACGACGTTATGTCAACTTCGGCTAGTGCGTCCGGGGCAGGGAAAAGGCGGGGAGGGTGGCTCGCCTCAAGCATGGGCGGGCAACGGTGGCGTGACGGGTTCGGCCAGGCCGAGCTGCGTGCGAGCCCAGCAACCTGGAGATCCTTGACGCGCGATTTGCCGAAATGTACAACTTAAGTCCGATACTTCCAAAGGAGAAGTTATGCGTTCACTACGAGTGACTGGGGCAGTGATTGCCACCCTTGCGGCAACATTTGCCTTCGCGACCCCGGCGTCTGCCACCGCCTACTCGATCACTAATTCCGTCGGCGACCAGGCACGGTGGAACTCCGACACGAATGTCTTGACCGCATGCGACAACTCCGCCGGCAACGGGACGGCGAAGGCGAAGTTGGTCGTCTCTGGCGGGAACATCCACCACGTATTTGACGGCAATGGCGCCGTATCGGGATGCGCCAGTGTCACGTTGAATGTCAATGAGTCGAGTTATGGCTACCTGTACGTCTGCACCTCTGACTCTGGCCCCTGCGTGTACTACGGCCACCCATCCGACCTGTAATGCGCTCACACTCGGTTACTTCACATCGCCCAGGTCCGGCATTCGATGACTCGGCCGGCACTCGCGACCCCCACTGACCGACCTCCCGTACGCCGGGCTGAGCAGTGCAGAAGGGGCCGGCCCCGGAAACGGAGCCGGCCCCGCTGCCTGGGATGACAGATCCCGGCATGGACAACGACCCCGGGGTGCTCAGCGGCGAGGGCGTGGCTGCTAGATTAAGCTTGAATTGCCGATAATCAACATTATGTCATTCTGCTTAGTCAGCAGGGCCCTCGCTGGCCCGACGGCTCCTCGCCTTCCGGCGCCAGCAGCGCCGCGTCGACGGCCTTCGCAAGTGCTGGCTGTAGCAGCCACCCGGCTGGCGCCACGGTGACCGGAACACGGCGGTAGCTCGCGGAGCCACATGTGATGTCAGCGGCGAATGGAGTTTGTCGGAGCGCATCGCGATTCCGCGCCCCGCCTAGGCCTCCTCGGCGCCCCAGCGTCCGAGCGCGACGATCGCCTCGCGCAAGGCAAGCCCGCGATCGGTCAGCGCGTAGGCCCGGGTGTTGTGCCGGAGCGGCAGGCGGGTCAGCACGCCGGCCGCTTCGAGCTCGCGCAGGCGGGTCGCGAGCATGTTCGTCGGCACTCCGAGGTCGCGCTGCAGATCGCCGTAGCGCTGCGGCCCGTCGAGCAGCCGCTCCACGACGAGCAGTGCCCACCTTGCTCCGACAATGTCGAGGGCCGCAGCGAGGTCGCTCACGCGGTCGGATCGGCGTCCGGCTTCATCCAAAACGGCGAGTAGTGGTAGCCGTCGGGGTCGTCAAACTGGCGCTGGTACATGAAGGGGTAGTCGTCGGTGTCACCGAGCCGCCCGCCGGCGGCGGCGGCGCGCTCGGCGAGCTCGTCGACCGCCTCGCGGCTGCCGAGGTCGAACGAGACCGTGACCTTCGAGGGCGTGTGGGTTCCGCCGACCAGCTCCTCGGCGCCGCCGACGCTGGCGTACATCTCGCGGCTGCCGAGCATGACGTACTGCTCGGGCGCGATCGCGAAGCACGACACGTTGTGATCGGACATCTCGGCGTTGAGGGTCCAGCCGAGGGCGGTGTAGAAGGCGGTCGCGCGCTCGACGCTCTGGACCGGGCAGGTGATGAAGAGGCTCATGGGTCAACACTTGCAAAATGAAAGTGTGATGTCAAGTCCCGGCCGCGAAGGTCACCCGGCGTTAGATTGAGAGGAAAACGTTCGCTCAGCACCGTCAACCACACCAAGGGAGCCATGTGACGCAGTACGACTCGATTGCCCTTGAGTATCAGAAGATCTCCGCCGCCGTGCCGCTCCGCGACGCCGAGTGGCACTCGTTGCGCGTCCGGCTCGGCGACCGGCGACGGGATGGGCCCCCGTCTCCTCAAGCGATGGGGGGCCGCGCACGTGGTGGGGTCGACATCTCGCCACAAGATGATCGCGCTGGCCCAGCGGCGTGAAGATTCCGAACCCATGGGGATCGAGTACCGTGTCGCGGACGCCACCAGACTGGGGAGAATCGGCGAGTTCGACCGCGTCTGCGCCGCTTACCTTTTGCACTATGCCGAAAGCCGAGATCAACTACGCCAGATGGCGCGGACGGCCTACGACAACCTCAAGCCGGGCCAGCGCTTCGTGGCGAGCATCGCCAACATCCTGCAGCCGCCGCAGCCCATCTTCGATCAGCGCCAGTACGGGTTCTCCTTCCGCCTAATGGATGAAACCCTCTTTCCTCATCCCTCCGGACTCAGAGCGCAAGCGCGCGAAGGCTTCTGGAATGAGTACATCGCCAGACCATCGGCGATGCACATCACCTGGCGCAAATAGCCGGACATCGCCAGTCTCCTCCACGCTAGATCACTCGACTGAGGCCGCGTACTGCCAGAAGTCCCGCATCACCGCGGGCGCCGACGGACCGGTCATCTCCTGCTGGCTCAACAAGATTGTGATGAGGCCGGTGGCGGCAGTGAGGTGCGCTGCCGTTCCGGTGCCGCCGATCCAGCCGTAACGACCCGCCACGTTCCACGGATCGATGGGTTGGACGTCGACCGAGCCGCCGAAGCCCCAGCCCTGGCCTTCGAGGAAGATTTCGCCAGCGTCGCGCTGGGCCTGGGTCAGCTGGTCTGTGGTCATCAGCCGCACCGACTCCGCTGACACCAGCCGTCGGCCGCCGGCAGTCCCGCCGTCGATCAGCATCCGGGCGAAGGCGTGCAGGTCATCGACGGTGGACACCAGTCCCCCCGCTCCGGACGCAAACGCCGGCGGCTGGCGCCACTGCCCGTCCGGATCATCGATCTTCTCAAGCTCGCCCGCTGGATTCGTCCAATAAAGACTGGTGAAACGGTCCCATTTATCGGCCGGTACCTCGAACCCGGTGTCGGACATGCCCAGCGGCTCGAACAACCGTTCGGCCAGGAACTCTGGCAGCGGGCGGCCGGCGACCCGGGCGATCAGCACGCCCAGGATGTCAGAGCTGGTGTTGTACAGCCATGCCTCGCCCGGCTGGCTGAGCATGGGCAGGCGGGCCAGCCGGGCCAGCCACTCGTCCGGCGCCGGGAGCAGCCGCGGTTGCGGCCCCGGCTGCAACTCCAGCAGTAACGGCACCACCGGCAGCGAGAAGTCTGACGGAAACCCGTAGCCGGCACGCGAGCTGAGCAGGTCATAGACGGTGATCGGCCTCAGGGCCGGCACCACGTCCTCGATGGGGCTGGCCGGCGTGCGCAGCATCGACGCTGACGCGAGCTCGGGCAGCCACTGCGCGACCGGGTCCCCCAGCGCCATCCGGCCGTCGTCGACCAACGTCATCGCCGCCGCCGCGATGATCGGCTTGGTGACCGAGGCGATCCGGAAGATCGAGTCCCTGGCCATCGGCGAGCCGGTCTGGACGTCGGCAAGGCCGGCGGCCTGCACGTCGACGTCCTCGCCCCGGGCGACCAGTGCCACCAGCCCGGGCGCCGATCCGCTGTCGACGTGGAACTGCAGCAGGTCCCGCAGGCCGGTCATCAGCTCTCCTGCACCTTGACTCATCGCCCCTCCCCTGGCTTCACCGGGTGCACATCACCCTAGACTCACGGCCGATTCGGGTCCGGATGCAGCGCGTAGAACAGCGACCAGGCCGGCGCGGACGGGTCGTCGGGCAGCTTGGCGACCTCGTCCAGCAGGCTCAGCAGCCGTTCACGGAATTCGGCCAGGTCCGCCGGCGCCAGTCGCAGGCCCAGCCGGGCGATCTCCACCTCCTCGCGCGGCGCCAGCGCGACCTCCTCCACAAAGGCGTTCAACAGCGAGCTGTCCATCGCGGGCGCGCTCACCTGCCAGGACTTTCGCGTCGCCAGGTAGGGGACTTCTCGCGCGCCGCGGGCGCCGCGCCGCTCCGGCTGGGGCTGCAGGAAGCCGGTCCGCACCAGCGTCCGGATGTGGTGCAGGATGCTGGCCGGATCACGTCCGAGGATCTCGGCGATCTCCTTGTTGGTGTGCCCCTCCCCCAGGCAGATCCGCAGAATTCGCAACCGCAGCGCCGAGGCCAGCGCCTTGGCCTCGGCGTCGGTGGCCGGTGTCCGCTGGTCCATGGCCAGCACTCTAGACAAGTGATTGACAAATACCAATCACTAGGCACACGATGACCCGCGTGACCGATGCCCTCGACCGTCCCCGGCGCGGCGGCCTCTGGCACCACCCGGAGTTCCGGCGGCTGTGGATCGGTGAGAGCGTCAGCCAATTCGGCGCCACCATCAGCCAGCTGGCGCTGCCGCTGGTCGCGATCCTCATCGTGCGGGCGAGCACCTTCGAGGTCGGGCTGCTGGTCACCTGCGAGATGGCCGCGTTCCTGCTGGTAGGCCTGCCCGCCGGCGCCTGGGTCGACCGGATGCGGTTTCGCGCCGTGCTGATCGTCAACGACGTGCTGCGAGCCCTGGCGCTGGCCTCGGCGCCGCTGGCGCAGTGGCTGGGCGTGCTCAGCATGGGCCAGCTGTACGCGGTCGCGCTGGTGACCGGGGTGTGCACGGTGTTCTTCGACGTCGCCTACCAGTCCTTCGTCCCCCAGCTGGTCGAGCGCGAGCAACTGGTGGAGGCCAATGCCAAGCTGCAGGCGAGTGAGTCGGTGTCCCAGATCAGCGGCCCGAGCGTCGGCGGCGTGCTCATCCAGGCGCTGACCGCGCCGTACGCGGTGCTCCTGGACGCGCTCAGCTTTCTGTGGTCGGCGTCCTGGGTGGCCGCTATCCAGACCAGGCCCGACAAGCCCGCCCGCCATCCCGACCGCAACCTGCGCCGCGAGATCGGCGAGGGCTTGCGCTTCGTGCTGGGCAACCCGCTGCTGCGCGCGATCGCGCTGTGCACCGGCACGGCGAACCTGTTCAACTCGATGGCGGCCTCGGTGTCTGTCGTGCTGCTGGCCCGTGAGCTGAGCCTGTCCCCCGGCCTGATCGGCCTGCTCGGCTCGGTCTCGGCGGTCGGCGGGCTCGCGGGCTCGTTGCTGGCCCGCCGGTTCGCCCGACGCGTCGGGCAGGGCCCGGCGATCTGGATCTCGGCGCTGGCGGTGGGCCCGTTCGCCTTCGTCGCGCCGTTGGTTCAGCGCGACTGGACCCTGGGATTGCTCGCGATCGCCCAGGCCGGCATGTGGCTGAGCATGGTCGTCTACAACATCACCCAGGTCAGCTTTCGGCAGGGCCTGTGCCCGCCTGCGTTGCTCGGCCGGATGAACGCGACGATGCGCTTTCTGGTGTGGGGCACCATGCCGGTCGGCGGCTTTCTCGGCGGCCTGCTCGGCTCGGTGATCGGCGTGCGGCAGACGCTGTTGGTGGTGGCGGTCGGGGGCTTGCTGTCGTTTCTGCCGGTGTTCCTGTCGCCGCTGCGGCGCATGCGCGAGCTGCCGTCCTACGCCGTTGCGGTGTGACGCCGCTACGGTGTTGACCATGACGACGGATGCGACCGCCTCGACGCAGCGGGTGAGTTTGGGCAGCTGGCCCACCGCGATCGAGCCGGCGCCACGGCTGGCCGCGGCGCTCGGATTGAACAGCGACGATCTCTGGATCAAGCGCGAGGACCTCGGCGGCCTCGGTGGCGGCGGCAACAAGTTGCGCAAACTTGAGTGGACGGTCGGCGCCGCGCTGGCCGACGGCGCCGACACCCTGGTCACCATCGGCGGGGCGCAGAGCAACCACGCCCGGCTGACCGCGGCCGTGGGCGCCCGGCTCGGCCTGCAGGTGGTGCTGGTCTTTCCCGGTCGCTACGACGGGACCCGAGGGGGCAACGTCGCGCTGGAGGGCCTCTTCGGCGCCCGGTCGCACTGGGCCGGTGACGTGGACTTCGTGGGCCTGGGCGAGGTCGCCGCCGGCGTCACCGAGCGACTGCGTGCCGACGGCGCCCGGCCGGTGCTGCTGCCGCTGGGCGGCTCCAGCGCCCTCGGCGCGCGTGGATACCTCGATGCGGGTCGCGAGCTGCTCGGCCAATTGCCTGACCTGCACACCGCGGTCGTCGCGCTCGGCTCCGGCGGCACGATGGCCGGGCTGGTGGCCGCGCTCGGGCCGGAACGGGTGTTCGGGGTGGACGTCGGCGCCCTCGTCGACCCGGCCGGGACGGTGGCCGAGCTTGCCAGCGAGGTCGGCTCGCGGCCAGTCGCCCGTGCTGAGTTGCGGATCAGCCTGGATCAGGTCGGCGCCGGTTATCCCGACGTCACCGAGCGTTCCATGGCGGCGATGCGCCTGGTCGGGCGCACCGAGGCCCTGGTGTTGGACCCGATCTACACCGGCCGGACGATGGCCGCGCTGGTGGCTGCCGTCGAGGACGGCACGATCGCGGCGGGAGTCAAGACGGTGTTCCTGCACACCGGCGGCATGCCTGGGTTCTTCGGATATCCGGACGCGGTCGACCGGGCTGAGCAAGGTCTGGGCCACTACCCCGGTTGAGCGTGGGCCTACTCCCGGGCTCAGCGGCGCCGGCTGAGGCGCTGTCGCCCGCACATGACGCATGTCACCCCAGTGGAGGGACGAGCTGCCGGGGTGTCGGTGTTCACTTAAGTGCCGGTCCTGGATGCGACGGTGGGAAACCGCCAGCAGACGACGCTTTAGCGTGGCAGTCGAGCATGGACGTTGCGGAAGGTTCGATTCCTCCCGACGGCACTTTTCAGGCGGCCATCCGGAGTCTCCGCCGCAAGCGGACCGGGTGTGGGACAGACAGCAGCATGTGACGTGGACCGGCTACTGCCGCGTGTGCTCATTGGTGATGGCGCGTCTGTCACCAGCGAGGACTAGCACCCACACCTCCACCCGAATGGAAGATGCTGGTCGGCGCGGTCGCGGAGTCAACGGTGTTCCAACCCGAGCCGCATAACACGCGGTAGTCGAGATCTTGTGCCTTGCGTCGCCAGCGCTGGTAGTCCAGAGCCGTGACATCCGAACGCCGTGCGTTGCCTAGGACGGCGTCGAAGGCTTCGCCAACGGCGTCAGCGACGCTCTCAGGTTTGTCCGCGGCGCAGAAGGTGAACCGTATGTGGCCCGGGTCATCGGCTCGAAGGTGCATCAACAAGGGCCGCACGCCATCAAGGTCGGTGTCGCGCCACAACTCAGCGACATCGACGGCGCGATCGCCCAGGTAGAAGTCCGCATGCCAAAGGACGCCAGGAGCGTCAGTGAGGTCCGCGGGAAAAGAAGCCCACGGCCGTCGGCTGACACGCAGCATCAACCGGGTGTCGTACTGCCGTAGGGCATGCGTCAAGAGCCGTTGTGCGGCCTCGTGCCGACCGTCGACCCAGCCCTGGGTAACCGGATCGCGGTGCTTTGATGAGTCGGGATACTGACCATCGTTATATGAGGCCAAAGCAATGAACGCGCCCCGTTCTAGGTCGCGGAGGGTGAGGTCAAGGCGATTGAGGTCATCAGTATGCGGTCGTCGGAGGTGACCGATGCGATGCCGGATCTGCTTGAGCTCGTCCTGCCGTCCTTTCCAGGTAGCGAGCGGCAACAGCGCATAGCTGAACTGGTCCCAGTGCCTGTCAATCAAATCAAGTAGCTGGCTGTAGTCGAGGTAAGCGAGCGGATTATCGTTGTCTGGTCCGCTCATATGCGTGAAGGCGGCATCCTTAGCCTGCCGCTCTGGTCGGTTCTTCACCACGCTTTGCCAGTTCACCCCATGCAGAGCCCGCAGCTCGACATAACAGAGCTCACGCAGCCATGTCTCAAGCTGCCACCAACGAGCGTAGAGCGCCGCTGAAGTCGGTGGCATGAAGCGCGGCACGACGGCCCGCAGGGCGTCTTCAGAGACAGGGTCTAGCCACGGCGCCTCCTCAGCAGCGTCTACGGCAGGCGGCGAGGCGGCTACAGGTGTCGAGTCCTCCTCAGCCGGCACGGACCCGTCCCCGGCTTGAGGTGAGCGCTGGCGGATGTCAGCCTGCGCCGTTCGCCGGCTCCAGTAATCCTGGACGTCGGTCACATCACGAAATCGTCGGACGCGTCGGTCGAACGAGAAACGCCATCTACCCGTCCCATCTAGGCCGCCGCTTGTCCAGCCCCAAGGCTCGACAGAAAGGAGATTGCCCAGCTGGCTAAGTAAGGATTCTCTCCCCGCAGCGGGCAGCGTCAGGTGGTCCTTGAGATCTCCGCTCGACAGTGTGGGCTCGGTCCCTTGCTCAACTGGTGGCCCCATCCAGCCATGCTCCAGATCAGCCGCCAGCCGGATGACATCGACGAATAGCTTGAGTAGCTCGGCCGATCCCACGCAGGTGGAGGCTCCAGCGACCGTGAGCCGCAGAGCTTCGCCCGGTTGCAAGGGCCATTCGTTGGTTACGGGATAAAGCAATTCACGAGGTAAGCCCTGCATCGTGACATGAGCGTCAAGATCAAGAGACCGGTATAGGTGCCGGTCGACTTCAGCGAACGTCGGCCAACGGTCATGTTGCAGCATGAGCTGCCACACCGCCTGCAATAAGGCTCGCTGCCCGTTATCTATCGTCTCTGGCATCACCACAGGTGACATCCTTGCAAGCGACCGGCCATTGTGAGACCAGGCTACCGACAGCTATTGCCACCTGAGGAAGGGGTTGAGTAGACACTGGCTGCTAGGCGCCGCCCGACTCAGCTGATCCGTCAGCGAGAATGCAAGGGTTCGGCGAGCCGAGGCGCGTTCCTGCCGGAATGAACGGCTGAGCACCCCGCCCGGGTCGGCTATTGGCCGAGGCGGCCGTCGATCCGCTCACGAAGCAGGTCGGCGTGGCCGTTGTGGCGGGCGTACTCCTCGATGAGGTGGACGAGGATCCAGCGGAGCGAGAACGGGACGCCCTCGCGGCCGGTGCGCTGGGAGAGCCGGTCGAGGTCCGCCGCCCGGCGCACCACCTCGTCGGAGGCCGTGGTCTCGCGGTCCAGCAGCGCCGAGAGCTCGTC